>CAYUTE010000261.1:0-16220 GCA_964447545.1 uncultured Eubacteriales bacterium | reverse complement strand
TCACACAACACAGAAAAAAGCGTACAGCAAGCTATAGAACTTGAAAAAGCCGGGTGCGAAATATTAAGATTCGCAATTCCGGATATGGAATCTTTAAAACTTATAGATGCAATAAAAAAGCACGTTAGAATTCCGCTTGTTGCAGACATACATTTTGATTACAAATTAGCAATACAAGCCGCCAACGCCGGGATCGATAAAATAAGAATAAACCCCGGAAATATTGGCGATGAGTCAAAAATAAAAGCTGTTGCAAAAGCTTGCAGCTCTAAAAAAATCCCCATAAGAATAGGCGTAAATTCAGGTTCACTTGAAAAAAGCATACTGGCTAAATATGGTAGCTCTACCCCGGAGGCTCTATGCGAAAGTGCAATTTACAACGCATCTTTACTTGAAAAATTTGATTTTAACGATATAGTTATATCACTTAAATCCTCCGATGTAAAAACTTGCATAAAAGCATATAGATTAGCATCTGAAAAAACAAAATATCCACTACATTTGGGAATTACAGAAGCAGGGACTGCAAAAATGGGTACAATTAAATCAGCTATAGGAATAGGTGCACTTCTTGCTGACGGAATTGGCGACACAATCAGAGTTTCTTTGACTGATAATCCTGTTGAAGAAGTTATTGCTGGAATTAATATTCTAAAAGCTTTAAACTTAAAAAATGACACAATAAAATTTGTTTCTTGTCCAACATGCGGCAGAACAAAAATAGATCTTATAAAAATCGCAAAAGAAGCAGAGGAGGCTTTAGCCGATTGCAAAAAAAACATAAAAGTTGCAATCATGGGTTGCGTTGTTAATGGTCCGGGTGAGGCCGCCGATGCCGATATTGGAATTACAGGCGGTAATGGCGTTGGAATAATATTTAAAAAAGGCAAGGTAATTAAAAAAGTTCCGGAAAAAGATTTGGTTAAAGAACTCATAAAAGAAATTAACCATATGAATTAAAATAGATTTATTTTTAAAATTTAAAAGGAAGATTAAATTGAAAAAGTTTAAAGATTTATTCAAAATAAACGCACAAAACCACATAGCAGAATGTTATGTGGAATCTTTGAACATTAACAAAACCACAAACAAACTTAATGTACAATTATTGTCAGAAAAAAGTATAGAAAAAAGTATAGTGGAAAAAAGCGAAAAAGAAATCGCAAAACTTTTAAATTTAAATCAGGTAAAAATATCAATTAATTTAAATAAAAAAGAAATTAATCCAGACAATCAAATCAATTCCAAACAATCTACCCCCTCGTTTTCCGACAAAGTACTGCAAAAACTAATACTTGACTTTGCATCCAAAACCTCATCTTTGAAAAGAGTTTTTAAAAATTCAAAAATTACTTTTAAAGATGGCACTTTACAAATAGCACTAGCTCATGGCGGCAAAGAACTTTTGTATCAAAAACGTGCAGACCATGAAATATCCTTGTTGATTTCTCAAAAATTGGGCGAAACTGTAAAAGTTAATTTCACGGAAAATGTGATGTCAGAAGTAGAGCTAAAAATAGACGACAAGATTGAAGAAGATAAAAATCCGGATAAAAAAACATCAACCGCTCCCCCACCGCCTACTAAAAAAGTCGATGCCGAACTTAAACCGGAGGCGAAAAACGAAGCTCAACCAAAAAATATAGAAGTGCCTCCTGAAACAATCGAAAAACGTGATAAAGATAATCTTGTTCCAAGAGTATCATTAAAGAGTTTAAATCCAATTTTAGGGCGCCCGATTAAAAATACTCCGATAAGCATAAGAGAAATAACAAGTTTAGAAAAATCTGCAACTGTTTGGGGAGACATTTTTTCTGTTGACTCCCACGAAACTCGAGACGGAACTAAAGTAATATACAGCATATACATTACCGATTACACGGGTTCAATTATATTAAAAATTATTGAAAATAAAAATCGTACATCATATCTTAAAAACTTAAAAAATGGTGTTACTATCGTAGTACAAGGGGACCTCTCTGACGACAAGTATGAACGCGAAACTGTAATGCGCCCAAAAGCTATAAGTTTAGCATCAAAAATAAAAGTTGTAGATAACGCTCCAAAAAAACGTGTTGAACTACATATGCACACAAATATGTCCGCTATGGACGGAATAAATTCAGCTTCAGAATTAATACAAAGAGCTCACGAATGGGGTCATACCGCCGTAGCTATAACCGACCACGGCGTTGCACAATCCTATCCTGAAGCTATGAACACCGCAAATGCAATTAAAAAAAGCGGCGGCGAAATGAAGATAATTTATGGACTGGAAGCATATTTTGTAGATGATATGCTGCCTATAGTGACAGGCGACAAAAATCAGAAACTAGACGATGAGTACATTTGCTTTGACCTAGAAACCACTGGATTTAACGCAAAATCTGACAAAATTATAGAAATTGGTGCCGTAAGAGTAAAAAATAATGAAATCTTAGATGAATTTTGTACTTTTGTAAATCCCAACACCTATATCCCTGAAAGAATAACCGAAGTAACCGGCATAACTTCTGAAATGGTAGCAGACGCTCCTAGCGAAAAAGACGCTATAGAACAATTTATAAAGTTCTGTGGCGATGACCCTGTTTTAGTTGCTCACAATGCAAATTTTGACGTCTCATTTATAAAAGACGCTTGCGAAAGACTTAAAATAAATTTTGAATTTACTTTTGTCGACACTGTACCAATAAGCAGAGCTTTAATAATGAGCGCAAAAAATCATAAATTAGATACAATAGCAAAAATACTGAAAATACCTGAGTTCAATCACCACAGAGCCTCTGATGACGCACGTGCTCTGGCTTATATATTTATAGAACTTCTAAAAATGGCAAATAAAGTACGTGGAATAACTTCTTTAAATCAGATTAACACTCGGCTTTCCGGAAGCGACCCAAGAAAAGCCGTATCTCATCACATGACTATTCTTGTTAAAAACAAAACCGGACTTAAAAATCTATATAAACTCATCTCTATGGCACACCTGAATTATTTTTATAAAAAACCCAGAATCCCCAAAAGCCAACTTTTAAAACATCGTGAAGGATTAATTATTGGTAGCGCTTGTGAAGCAAGTGACCTTTTTAGAGCAGTAACGGGCGGTAGACCTTGGGAAGATTTATTGAAAATAGCTGAATTTTATGATTATCTGGAAATTCAGCCACTTGGCAACAATGGCTTTATGCTCAGAGATGGTATTGCAAATTCAGAAATTGAACTCCAAAACTTTAATAAGACTATAATAAGGCTCGGTGGAGAACTTAAAATCCCCGTAGTGGCTACAGGCGACGTTCACTTTTTAGAACCAAAAGACTCCGAATATCGCAAAATTTTGATGGCAGGTCAAGGTTACGAAGATGCTGATAATCAAGCTCCACTTTATCTACACACAACTGCTGAAATGCTTGATGAATTTAAATATCTTGGAAGTGAAAAAGCATACGAAGTAGTTGTTGAAAACACAAATAAAATCTCGGATATGGTCGAAGAAGTCTTGCCAATTCCACCCGGAGTTTTTCCTCCATTCATACCCGGAGCGGAAGAAGAACTTGTTGAAATAACTTTGAAACGTGCAAAAGAAAAATATGGCTACCCTCTGCCTGAAATAGTCCAAAAAAGGCTTGACAGGGAACTTGGTTCGATTACAAAACACGGATTTTCCGTGCTTTATATGACCGCTCAAAAGCTCGTTGCTGACTCTGAAAAACACGGATATCTAGTGGGTTCAAGAGGATCAGTAGGGTCATCATTTGTTGCAACAATGTCAGGAATTTCAGAAGTAAATCCGCTTTGTCCACACTACCTTTGCCCTAAATGCACTCACAGTGAATTTATAACCGACGGCAGTTATGGTTCGGGGTTCGATTTACCCGAAAAAAATTGCCCACAATGCGGTACACCTATGAATCGAGATGGTCACGATATTCCATTTGAAACGTTCCTCGGATTTGATGGTGATAAAACTCCTGATATCGACCTTAACTTTTCCGGAGAATATCAAACAGAAGCCCATAGATATACTGAAACTTTATTTGGCAAAGATAACGTTTTTAAGGCCGGTACTATTGGCACTATAGCAACAAAAACAGGCATAGGATTTACTAAAAAATTTGCTGAAGAACGTGGAATTAGTCTTGGCAAAGCAGAAACTATACGTCTGGCAACAGGCTGTACGGGCGTAAAACGCACAACAGGTCAACATCCAGGAGGTATGGTAGTAGTACCAAAAGGTAAAGAAATCTATGATTTCTGCCCCGTACAACACCCCGCCAATGACCAGAAATCCGATAATATAACAACTCATTTCGACTTCCACGCAATACACGATACCATCTGCAAACTTGACGAACTTGGTCACGATGTTCCCACCATATATAAATATCTGGAGGATTATACAGGCGTTAAAGTAACTGATGTTTCTATGAGTGACCCCAAAGTAATGTCACTGTTTACCTCTACAAAAGAGTTGGGCGTAACTCCGGAAGACATCGGCTCCAAAACCGGAACGTTCTCTATGCCGGAAGTCGGTACAAGTTTTGTCCGCCAAATGTTAATAGACTGTCAACCTAAAACGTTTTCAGATTTATTACAAATTTCCGGCCTCTCGCACGGCACAGACGTTTGGCACGGAAATGCACATGAGTTAATACAAAAAGGAATTTGTACAATTTCTGACGTTATCGGAACACGTGATAACATAATGGTTTACCTAATGCACAAAGGCGTAGAACCCAAAACAGCATTTAAAATTATGGAGATAGTCCGTAAAGGTAAAGCAACAAAGTTATTAACACCCGAACACTTGGCAGAAATGCGTGCTCATAAAGTCCCTGAATGGTATATTGACTCGTGTATGAAAATAAAATATATGTTCCCTAAAGCCCACGCAGCTGCATACATGATTTCAACTCTAAGGCTTGGCTGGTACAAAGTTTATTATCCGGCAGAATATTACGCAGCCTATTTTACCGTTCAAGGTGATGATTTTGACGGTTTAACTGTTATGAAAGGACGAGACGCTGTTAAAAAGAAAATGGCAGAAATTATTGCAAAAGGTAAAGAAGCCAGTGCAAAGGAAAATGCAGCATATTCAACATATCAAATAATAAACGAAATGCTTGCAAGAAAAATTGAAATCCTTCCGGTAGACTTATACAAGTCCGACTCATATAAGTACGTATTAGAAAACGGAAAAATAAGACTTCCTTTCTGTTCAATAGACGGCATTGGAGAAGCGGCCGCACAAAATTTAGTTGACTCTCGTTCCGGTGGCAAGTATATATCAATAGACGACTTACAAATTCGTTCAAAAGTCACCAAAGCTGTAATAGAAGTACTAGAGTCAGCCGGGATTTTAAAGGATTTACCTCAAAGCAATCAGGTATCATTCTTTTAATAAAAAGAGTGCTATATAAAACTAAATAATTAATAATCTACAAATGATTAAGCAGTTGATGGTTTTATATCGACTGCTTGATTTTTTGTTTTTAACTACAATAATCCTCTAAAATCAAATTGAGTTCTTCTTTAGAATCTGCTTTTATTCCCTTTTTTAACATTTTTTGATCACCCTCAGGTAAATCTTTAACCAGAACATCTGTGGTTTTAAACGGTATACTTTTGCCGGTTTCAAAAGCCGCCACATTTCCGCCATACTCCTTAATAGTATACGTTTGCTTATCGTTTTGATTATGTTTATTGGAAGATGATTCGTTTTCTTCATGAGTAATATTCAAAGAACCTGCAGAAGCGTTTTCGCTGACGTTCTGTTGAGTTGACGTGGGTTTTTTAGATAAATCAAAAAATCCATAATATACCACAGCAACAGCTAAAAAAAAGAATACCGCAAAACCTACCGATTTGAATTTTTTCATGAATATCACCCCATAACTCAAAATCTTGAAATATAATTAATTTTTTGCAGTATTTAAAAAATTATTCCTACCCCCAAGCAAAATTTTTAATTGGATTTGATTGTAATATGAATTTTTGATACAATTTCAATCAGTTTGAGTTTTAAAAAATCAAAAAGGTGCGAAGTGATATGGGTAAACTTATAGTAATTGAAGGATTAGACGGATCAGGTAAAAACACACAAACAAAACTTTTAGTAAAACATCTAGAAAACACAAAAACGGGTGTGAAATATATTTCATTTCCGGATTATTCACAACCGTCATCGGCACTTGTTAAAATGTATTTGAACTCCGAGTTTGGTAAAAATCCGGACGACGTAAACCCATACGCCGCTTCTTCTTTTTATGCTGTAGACCGATTTGCCAGTTTTAAAAAATTCTGGGCAAATGATTATATCGAGAACAAGCCCATAGTTTGCGACAGATATACTACATCAAATGCGATTTATCAGATGTGCAAGCTATCAAAAAAGGATTGGGATGAATATTTACAATGGCTTTTCGATTATGAATATAATAAACTGGGGCTTCCAAAGCCAAATAAAGTTATTTATCTGGAAGTGCCAATAGAAGTATCTCAGAAACTACTTGTAAAAAGATATAGTGGAAACGAAAACAAAAAAGATATTCATGAATCAGACCTTAAATTTTTAGAAAATTGTAAAAAAGCTGCAGATTACGTACGTGAAAAATATGATTGGATAACAATTGAATGTACTAAAAACGGAAGTATGAAATCTGAAAATGAAATACATAATGAGATATTAAGCAAAGTAAAATAAAAGGTGAGTTTTATGTTTAAATTTCGACCCCCAAAAATAGAAGACCGCGAAATCTTTTCCTCGATGCTATCAAACACACAATTAGGGAGCTACGGCGAAGCTTTTGGGTCACTATTCTTGTGGCAAAAAGGGCATAAAACAACAGTATGTACAGATGGCGAATTATTATATATAAAATATGAATCTCCAAAAAAACGATACGAATTCCCAAAGGGGAAAGTTTCAAATCAAAAACTTAAAAAGGCTATTGAAAATCTAATAGCAGATGCAAAACAAAGAAATTACAGTTCGTTTGAATTAACAAGATTAACACAGCCGGAAGTGGATTTACTGCAAAATCTGTTTGGAAATGATTTTGAAATAAATCTTGCTGAAGAAGACTGTGAATATATTTATAAATCTGAAGACTTAGCTAATCTTAAAGGTAAAAAATATCATTCCAAACGCAATCATATATCAAAATTTAGTAAAACTCACGATTGGTGCGTAAAACCAATAGACCTAAATTTTAAAAATGAATATATAAACTTTTTTAACAAGTGGTTTGAATCGCATAAAAACGCTAATCAGGAAGAACTTTCCGTTATCAATCTGGCGCTAAAAAACTATTACGAGCTTGAGCTTGAAGGAATAGCTATATATGTAGGCAAAAAAATTGTTGCAATAACTTTAGGTGAAAAAATAAACGAAAATACGTTTGACATACATTTTGAAAAAGCACTTCCGGAATTTGCAGAAGCATATACAGTTATAAACAATCAGTTTAGCAAGATTTTGCATGAAAAATATAGGTTTATAAACAGAGAAGAAGATTTGGGAATACCCGGATTAAGAAAAGCAAAACTTTCTTATCACCCATCAACAATACTTAAAAAATACAATGCCATTTTTAAAAGGTTTTAATATGGAAATATTACGTGCTACTTCAGAAAAAGATAAATCTTCTGCTCTAAAACTTGCAAATCTATGCTTTAAAAAATTCGAGAAGCTCTCCCCTATTTTTCAAGAATCAGGCATTTTAAACGACTGCTTTATATGCAAACAAGAGGGTAATATCATCTCTTGTTTATATACCATAAACAGAAAAATTATTATAAATAATAAAATTTTAAATTTAAAATATATCTATGCAGCCTGCACTCACCCACTTTACAGAAACAAAGGGTGCATGGCGGCAATTTTGAACTATGTACAAGATTTTTTCCAGACCTCAGGGAAAATAGATGCTTTATGTCTTAAACCGGGGAACGATACAACTTTAAAAAAGTATTACAGCAAATTCGGATATAAAGATTTTTTTAAAACCAGATTTATAAATATAAATAAAACTCAGATGGAAGCTATCCATAAAAATACTTCTCTGATACACCCGGAATTTAGCGGACTTTCCAATGTAGAAGTGGGCGATGTGGAAAATATTTGCCGTTTAATATATAATAAAAATAATAAACTTAATAAAATGCTTTATGATAAGCATGATATTATTAAAATTTATAAAATATATAAAGCGCTTGGAGGCGAAGCTGTAACATCAGACAGTTATTTTACGATTTGTTATCCATATGGCAAAAAAGAGCTCTTACTTCTAGCATTTGAAGCAGAAATAGGCAAAGAAAAAAATCTATTGGCAGAAGTATTTGAAAAATTTCCATTTTTTGAGGATTATATTGTATGCACTCACCCATGCAACAACTTATTTAAAAATAACGGGAATGTATTATCAGGAGGAATGATTAAACCATTAAATAGCACAGCTAAAAATATTTTAGAATCTATTCCTAAATCAAAAAGCGCTTACATGGCATTTACATTGGATTATTAACTCAAAAGGATATTAAAAACTATGTATAACATTAAAACCCGTAAAACTAATTTGCGTGAAAAATATCGAAAAATAAGAGAAAAACTAAATTTAAAACTCAAAGAAATAATGGACGGAAAGATACTTAAAAAACTTTTGATTTTAAAAAAATATAAAGAAGCGTCAAAAGTACTTGTATACATTTCAAAAGACATAGAAGTAAACACTCAAAAAATAATAGACCGGTGCTTAAAAGACGGAAAACAAGTTGCTGCACCTGTTTGCAATAAAGAAACCAAAACAATGAAGTTTTATTTTATAAATTCTGCTAAAGACCTAGAAAAAGGTACGTTTGGAATTTTAGAACCTATAGTTTCTAAATGCGAGGAAGTTACTGATTTTTCAGATAGCATATGCATTGTCCCGGGGTTTTCGTTTGACAGATTCGGATATAGATTAGGATACGGGCATGGCTATTACGACAGATTTTTAGGAGAATTTAATGGTACTACTATAGGTCTTTGCTACAGCAACTGTATATCCCACCAACTCCCTCGCGGTAGATTTGACAAACCTGTGGATATTTTAATTACAAATTTATACATAAAAGAAATAAATCATAAATAAAGGCGGTTTAAATATGAGTAAAATAAAAAAAGACAAGCATAACAAAAGATTTTTTACTATAGTTTGGCTTGTAACACTATGCTTAATTTCTACACTTTTAGCAAGGTATACATTAACCGGAATTAATGATATGCTAGCAGTTGGAAAAGATTCTAAACCTGTACAGATAACAATACCTGAAAACGCTTCGGCTGGCGATGTTGCAGTAATTCTAAAAGAGAATGACTTAATAAACGAAGAAGAGTTTTTTAAACTATATGCTTGGATAACAAAATCCGGCAAAAAATTTGTTGCCGGCTCTTATGAACTAAACACAAGCATGGATTATCAAACCATTTTGAATCATATTAGAAACAAAACTAATGCCAAAGATATTTTGGAAATTACTATAACCGAAGGTATGAATATTCTAGAATGCTCAGAACTTTTAGAAAAAAATAATATATGCAGCAAAGAACAATTCTTAAAATTATGTCGCTCAAATAATTTTGATGAGGATTATACATTCTTAAAAGAAATTACAAATTCTTCGGCCAGAGAATACAAACTTGAGGGCTATCTGTTCCCTGATACTTACAACTTCTACAAAGGCGAAAACGCAGGAAGCGTAATTTCTAAAATGTTAACAAACTATCAGAACAAAATTTATAAAAAGTCTGATGCGGAAAATAGTGACTCAAAAGTCTCGGTTAAAGAACTTGCAGAAAAGCATGGCATGACTGTTAACGATGTACTTATTATCGCTTCACTCATACAGGCAGAAGCCGCCAACAAAGATGATATGTATAACGTATCTTCGGTAATTCACAACCGCTTGGCTACTACCAGCACCGGAGGTAAAAACAAGTTTGGGGAATTTTCAATTGACGTACTTAGACTAGACTCTACTGTTTATTATCCATACAGAACTAAAAACAATATACCAAAAGACATAGCTTCTAAATTCGTGGGCAAATACAACACCTATAAACTTAAAGGATTACCCCCCGGACCTATATGTAACCCCGGTATGGACGCACTTCTAGCAGCTATAAATCCGGCAAAAACAGACTACTACTATTACTGCCACAGCAAAACCGGAGAAGCTTTTTATGCTAAAGACAATAGCACTCACCAAGCCAACCTGCGTAAAGCAGGACTAGCTTAATAAAAATCAGTTTTTTAGTATTTTTATTAAAATATGACCAATACTTATTTTATCTATGTTAAAAATTTAAAAGGTAAAATAAGGTTGGTCTTTTTATGTACAAACGCAGTTTGATATTATTTGGCATACTTATGGGAGCGTTTTGTTTATGTTTTTATGAACTTAATCGTATTTCTAAAAAAGAAGATTTACGCTGCGCTGCAAATTCTCAACAATCCTACAAATTGAAAGTTGCAACTGCAAGAGGAACTATCTACGATTGCAGAAATGTACCTTTGACAAATAAAAACAAAAAAATCATTTCGGCAGTAATACCTTCAGTTGAGGCTCTAAGCGCACTTACTCCGGCTGTAGACCCCGACGAACTACCGGATATATACAAAAAATGTTCTGGCAAAACCCCTTTTACCACTAAAGTTAATTATCCTATACGTAGCCCATTTATAAAAAATTTTGAAATCCCTACAAGATATTCCGGAATAGTCCCGGCAGCGCATTTATTAGGATATCTTTCTTCAGAAAACCATGGCGTTACGGGAATAGAAAAAATATACGATGATTATCTTAGTCAAAAAAATGACGAAATTTGCGTAAAATACGACGTAGACGCTACCGGTAAGTTCTTGCCCGGCATGAGAGAAAGTACTGAAGATAGATCCTATTTATCATCTAAAGGCGTGGTCCTAAATATAGACAGCAGAATTCAAGCAATTGCAGAAGAAGTCGCAAACAAATATATTTCTCGTGGCGCAGTAATAGTCACAGAAGTCCCAAACTGTGAAATTCGAGCATGCTGCAGCATACCATCTTTTATGCCGCAAAGTGTGGGTAATTATCTAAACGATGAGAATTCCCCTCTACTTAACAGAGCGCTTTGTCAATTTAATCTGGGGTCAATCTTCAAACTGATTACTGCCACAGCCGCTCTTGAAAACAACATAAGCCCTGATATGCAATATAACTGCACGGGATATAATTCCGTTGAAGATGCAAAGTTCAGATGCTTTAACGGAATAAAACATCAAGATATAAATCTAGAACAAGCCATTGCCCATTCCTGCAACGGATATTTTATAGAACTCTCTAAGTTAATGCCCTATAACGCAATATACGAAACAGCCGAAAAGTTTGGATTGGGCAAACCTGTAGTTCTAGCAGCCGGAATGCAATCTGCAGACGGAATTTTGCCATCATTAAAAAGCCTAGAAAACGCAAAAACGCTAGCCAACTTCTCTTTTGGGCAAGGCAAGTTGATGGCCTCCCCTATTCAAATTTCTGCATTTATGAATTCAATTGCGTCAGGAGGCGTATATTCAAACCCAAAGCTCATTAAGGGAGTTTTGGACGAAAATATGAAAATAAATTCAGATGATAAAACCATACCGCAAAATGTATCTAAAAGAGTAATTTCAGAAGAAATAGCTCAAACTTTAAAAAATTGTATGAAAGCAGCTGTTGAATATGGCACCTCAAGAAAAGGCAAACCCGAAACATGTGATGCAGCGGCAAAAACTTCAACAGCGCAAACAGGTATTGTGGAGAAAGGTAAAAAAATAGAGCAGTCCTGGATAGCCGGTATGTTCCCCACGGAATCGCCAAAATACTGCATAGTTGTACTCTCTGAGGCAGGAAGCGGAGGCGGAGAAAACTGTGGCCCTGTATTTAAAGAAATAGCAGATAAAATGCATCAACAAACTCCGGAACTGTTCGTAAATTAAAGATTGTTTATCTTTTCTTTTATTTGAATTTTTACAACATCAAATTTACTTTGAATTGCATTTAAAATCTCTGAAGAATAAATTTTATTTTCTTTAAAACTAACATTATAGCTTTCTTTGCAAGATTTATACATCATTGGCAAAAAAGCTTTTAAAATAGCCAACACTAGCAATATTATTGAACACAGAATCACTCTTGCATGAGTTAAATTGAATTTAAATGTTTTTTTGTTTTCCTGAACTTCAGAAAAATCCTCAGATTCTATTCCATATTCTTCAAAATCTTGTCCTTCCATAGCTTGAACCTCCTATTTTATTATCAATCTAATTACAGTTGCCTAAATAAAAATATTTGTTATAATAATATTAACAATTGCAATTTTTAGAACCGATTTTTAATTGGAAGTGTGGTAAAAATTATGCGAAACAATGTAACTAATTATAATTTTAAAAGCCATAAAAAAAGTCCTGTTGCTCGCAAAAAAACAGTATTGCGCATATTTGCTATTGTATTCGCTCTACTTATGATATTCGGCGTAGCAAGTTCGATATTTTATTATCTTTAATTTTTTGAACGCAAATGAAAATTTGTGCAGTTATTGCTGAATTTAATCCGTTTCACAACGGTCATAAATATCTTCTAGAAAAGTTACGGGACTCAGGCTTTACACACATTGCTGTGATTATGAGCGGAAATTTCGTACAACGTGGCGAGCCTGCAATAATTCCAAAAAGGAACCGTGCATACACGGCTCTTTGCAGTGGTGCTGACCTAATTATAGAAATGCCATGTATTTGGGCAGTTTCATCGGCTGAAAGATATGCTTCTGCAGGTATATATATTGCCGATGCATTAGGCTGCGCAAATTCTGTTGCTTTTGGAAGCGAATGCGGTAATATAGAAGATTTGCAAAAAATTTGTGACTCTCTTAATCACACAGAGTTTACAGAAATTTTAAAAAAATATGTAAATTCCGGAGAAAATTTCGCAAAAGCTAGGCAAAAAGCCATAGCCGCGTTTTTAAAAGATGAAAAACTATCGGCAATCTTATCCAAGCCAAACAATATCCTTGGAGTAGAATATCTTAAAGTAATCAAAAAATTTGATGCAAAACTGGAAGTTAGAACAATACAAAGAAATAAATCTCCGGAATTTATGAGCGCATCTGAAATACGGAATCTTATAAAAAATAATAACGACGATTATATTAAATTTGTTCCGGGAATTTCTGCAAAAGAAATAGAAAGGTGCATAAAAAACAACACTTCTCCCATGGATATTGAATGGGGTGAAAAAGCTATATTATCGGCTTTACATTCCATGGATATCAATGATATTTCTGCACTGCCAAATATAAACGAAGGTCTAGAAAACAGAATTTTTAATTGCGTACAAAAGGCAGAAAGTTTAGAAGATTTATTCCAAAATATAAAAACCAAAAGATATACTATGTCACGAATAAAAAGAATTATAATTTCAGCGTTTTTAGGAATAACTGAAGAAGCGCAAATCAAACTGCCCCCATATTTGAAAATTTTAGGTACTAATAAAAAAGGTTTAGAAATTTTAAAACACGCCAAAAAAAATTCAAAATTGCCAATAATTTCAAGATATTCGGATATCAATACTTTAGACGAGTTTTCTAAGTATACGTTCGGCGTTGAAGATAAATCCACTAAACTTTTAGGAGCATTTACAAAAAAATATCATAGATTTGAGTCTGAAAAAACTTTTAAAATTATAACTATCGATTAAATCAAAGAGGCGACATATGGATTACACAGAAGCAATACAAAAAATTAAAAATCTTGAAAAATTCGGTTCTAATCTTGGGTTAGAACGTATGGAAAGATTAATGAGTATTGCCGGTAATCCACAAGATAATATAAATTGTATCCATGTTGCCGGTACTAATGGAAAAGGGTCTGTATGTTTTTCTCTTGAATCTATTTTGCGCAGCGCAGGATACAAGGTTGGAATATATACTTCTCCAAGTATTTGCGAATTCAGAGAACGAATAATGGTAAATGGCAAAAAAATATCAGAAAGCGAGTTAACCAAAAGTGTTAAGTTTTTTGAGCCTCTATTAGAAAATCGGTATTTTAAAAACAATCCGGTAACCGAGTTTGAACTAACAACAGCCATAGCTTTTAAATTTTTTTATGATGAAAAATGCGATATAGTAATACTTGAAACAGGATTAGGTGGCAGATTAGATGCAACAAATATAATTAAAAAACCGATTTGCAGCGTTTTAACATCTATAAGTTTTGACCATACGCATATTTTAGGGGACACTCTGGAGAAAATTTGCTCCGAAAAATGCGGAATTATAAAATCAAAATGTCCTGTGGTTGTAAATAATAACCAAGACCAAATAATTTACAATACTATTAATGACTATTGTAAAAATACTGATTCAAAAGTGTTTTTATCAAATTCCGAAGAAATAAAAGAGTTTAATATAAAAATCCCTTATGGCATAACTTTTAAGTACAATAATATTAATGTAGAATGCCCGAGTTTAGGCGAATATCAAAAAGTAAATTTTGCCTGCACGCTAAAAGTTTTGGAAACTATATCAAGCGAATTCCCTGTTACCAACGATGCAATTAAATATGGTTTTAAAAATTTAAAACTACCATACAGACTTCAAATAATAAAACAAAATCCGCTTATAATTCTAGATGCAGCACACAATCCCGCTGGCACAATTGCTTTGGCTAATTTTATTGAAAAAAATCTCAAATCAAAAAATATAATCGGCGTTGTTGGTATGTTTAAAGATAAAGATTATGAAACATCACTTGGAAACGTCTTAAAACTCTTTAAAACTGTATATACTATAAGCCCTAACTCTCCAAGAGCATTGGATTTGCAAGAAATCACATATGCCGCCGGCAAATATTGCAATAATGTTTTGCCATGTGAAAGCTTAAAATATGCCATAAATAAAGCCATAAGTTCAGCCGATGAAAACACCGCCATAATAATTTTTGGGTCTTTCTCGGTAATGCAAGAATTTGAAAATTCCAAATTATAATTTAAGGATGTGAGCGGATGTTTAACTTTGGGTTTTCTTATATTGGGCTGATTTATCTGATCATGTTGTTCGTTCCCAATATTATCTGGACAAAAAACAAGCCCGAAGGATATGGGCAGTACGCAGAAAAAGAAAATAAGATTTTGCTGGCTTTCGAGAGAGCCGGAGAGGTGCTGGTGTGCATTTGCACCCTTATCTCCTCGGATTTCAATATCAGAAACACATATTGGATATGGTGTCTTATAGCGTCCTTTGTGTTTATGGTTTTGTATGAGATATATTGGCTCAGATATTTTAAGAGTGAAAAGACAATGAGGAATTTTTACAGCAGTCTTATCGGCATTCCGGTGGCCGGTGCGACTCTTCCGGTTATAGCGTTTTTCCTTCTAGGGTTATATGGATGCAATGTCTTTTTACTCATATCTGTGATTATTCTCGGAATAGGGCACATAGGAATTCATATCGGTCACAGAAATGAGGTTTGCGGGAGAAAGCAAAGCAAGCTGCCGATCAGGCTGTTGAAATATTTTTTCGCATTGATAGGGATCCTGATGACCGCCGTCATTCTCTTTATCACCGGAAGCAGGAACATGAATTATGCCAAGCATTATAAGATGGTCAAAAACGGCGTAGATGAGGGAACGTTTCTTACACTTGGAGGTCAGGAGCAATATGTGCTGATGAGGGGAATGAATATGTCGAATCCCGTCATTATTTACCTTCACGGAGGCCCGTCATCACCAGATACATATACAACTTACGGTTTTACGGATGATCTGATCGATGATTATACAGTTGTGGCATGGGATCAGAGAGGATGCGGAAGAACATATTTTCACAATTTGGATAACGACCCGAAAAATGAAAAGGCAAGTTTTGAACAGGCGCAGGAAGACCTTGATGAGCTTGTGGATTATGCCTTAGAGCGTTTTGGACAGGATAAAGTAATCATTCTGGGGCATTCCTATGGGACGATACTGGGAAGCGTGTATGTAAAAGCGCATCCTGAAAAGGTATCCACCTATATCGGAGCTGCCCAGGTCGTCTCTTTGGAGAAAATGGACATTTACAGCTATGAGGATGCGCTTGCCAGGGCAGAAGAAGCCGGTGACGATACCGCAGCGCTTGAAAAGGCATATGAAGCTTTTCGCACTGACGGCAGCATTACCAATATGATGAACCT
>CAYUTE010000260.1:0-2896 GCA_964447545.1 uncultured Eubacteriales bacterium | reverse complement strand
TATCAGCATGAAAAAGACAGATTAGAAAATAAAATAGATAATACTAATCCTGATTATCGTATGCTAAATGATTTTTTAGTAAGCCGAGTTATAATTGATGATAAATTATACAAAGATAATTTTGCCTGTGTTTGTTTCAATGATTCGTCAAATACAATACGTTATATTATCTTTTGCGGTTTAAATGTTAATGAGGATTCGATATCAAAAATCCGCAGTGTAATATCATGGCATGTAGGAAAAGAATGGAGTATGGATTATAAGGAAATTCAATCATAAAAATGTCTTGTGCCCAAAAAAGGTGATTTATACGAGGATGTATCTTTTGTGGTTGATGAGATTTATTAAAGGGTGATAATTATATATGTTTAAACAACTGAAAAACAGCGCAAGAAAAATTGTTTTGTCACACCACTATATTGATATACTGATACCAAGTATACTGTATATGCTTTGCAATGCAATGCTATATGTATTGCTAAACATAGTGATTGGGTTTTATATATGGCCTGATTTAACCCTTCTTGTTCAAATACTTGCAATATTGCTGTTAATGACCATTGAATTTATTTGCATCCCATTATCACTGACATGGATTTATAGGATGAGTATTTTAGCCGAAAATGGCGAAAACCATATTTTTAAAGAATCATTCAAATTCATGTTTTCACCGACAATACTGAAAAGTCTCCTGATTATTAATGCCATTCCGAGATTATTACACTTAGTAATAAAAATGGCTTCAAGTTACCATTTTTATTTTCGTATCGATATAAATAATGATTTGATCTTATTAATTGTTTCACTTTCTGGAATTGTATTAGATTATAAACTTTTCGCAAGTAATTATATTCTTGCCTTGTCGGGTCGTTCAGCTTCAAAGGTAGTAATATTTTCTTGGAAAATAATGAAAAAAAGATTTGGGCAATATCTTTTATGGGGAGTATCTTTTATTGGATGGATCGCCTTAATTGCTCTTATAAGAGTGATTTTAGAGGTTATAGTAACGGGAGATGTTTATTCTTCACTGAAAAATTACAATCTACCATGCCTTGATATATTACAGTCTTTTGGATTTGGGATAGATCTTTATCTTATACCATATATGTATCTGACTAAATCGATGTATTTGAAGTATATAATAGGGGATACAAAATGGAATAAGCCTGTATAGCGTATGCCTTCCTTTGTATGGATAAGGTTTATGGCTTCCGTTAAGAAAAATTGAGGGTGTTTGTTATGTTTTCAACCATAAAGAAACAGGCCAAAAAGCTTGTTTTAGAAAATTATAAAACGCTTATTTTGTCTTCATTCTTTTATATGCTGTCGGGAATGATTATTTATCTGTTATTCAATAAAGTTATTACATACAACAAATGGGAAGATATCAGCTACCTTGTCCGATTTATTATGATGTTGCTTCTTTTGCTTTTGGTGTTTATATGTAAACCGTTATCCCAGGTCATGTTCTTTAAAAAAGCGCTGTTAATTGACTGCCCTGATACAAAATTAATACAGAATACCTTATCACCTAAAACCGTCAAAAAGATTTTTATTGCAAATTTTATCCCGGGTATTCTTTATTTAATCATACAGGCATATAAAAACAGCTTATTCTACTACAGCTTTAATGATAAAAGGATTGCTGTTATCATCTCGCTGTTGGGAACTGTTGTAAATTATATGCTTTTTGCCTGTAATTTCTATATCGCAAGAGAAAAAGAACATCCTATTAAAGAATCGATTTCTTTAATGAAACTGAAGCTGGGGCAATATATTCTGTTTGGTTTCTCCTTTTTCGGGTGGTTTTTAATTGCAGCGCTTATTCGGATTGGTTTGCAGGCTGTTATCACAGGGAATTTCGCCCCAAATTCAAATGTATTTCTGCCATATTTGGACATGTTCCAATCGTTTGGCTATGGAATCGGATTATTTTTATGGCCGTATATGTATATGTCAGAATACTTGCTTTTTAACCGGTGGGACTCTGAAAAAAACAAAACCGGTCTGAAAAAAAGTAAAGACGAGAGGTCAGGTGCGAAGCAGTTTTAATTCTACAACAGGGAGTCTTTTCTTTCAATGTCTGTTTTTCGGGATACAGTCCATATTTCAGATAAGGAGGCTTTTATATGTGCCGGAAGGTATTTGTAGACGTCAACGCGAATTTTTAAGGCTGACGGCACTATAATTCCGTTAAGCATAAAATGGGAGGACGGAACGGTTTACCGAATCGACCAGTATTAAAAGTCTGCCGCGCCGCGTCGCTTAAAGCCGGCGGTGCGGGAATACGGTATACCTGCCGCATCGGAAACAATATAACTAATATCTTCCTTGAAGAAAACGCATGGTTTGTTGAGGCAAAAAAATAGCCCGAAATTCGGGCATTAATTCTATTTGAATTTTTATGCTTTTATGGTATAATGGATAGCGTTTTTGGGGGTATTGATATGAGAAACAGAGAAAAATACTATATTGCCGTAAACACGGGAGAAAAATATCCGCTTTTAAGGGATACGCTGACCTATACCGAATATTTCGGCGAGGCTATGGTATTTCACGATATGATCGCCGTCCACCGCTACATAGAAAAACACGGGCTTGAAAAGCTTGCAACCGTTATTAAGGGATAAAAAATCTGCTGACTTCAAATGAAGCCGGCAGATCTTTGTTTCATGCACCTATTTGGTTGTCGCAAGGCACCCCGTCGCGGTATATTCTTTCGGGAGCTATATCTATATCTCCGTCGTTCCATACGGGTACGCCATAATCAATATAAACCTGTTTAAAGAGTTCAGTGCTTTTAAGAGGCGCAAATGCGGGCATATCAAGCAGCGGTTTAAAATCAAAAATTTTTGCCTCTCCGGTATTAAACCTTACCCAAAGCCTGTGATCCTCC
>CAYUTE010000259.1:0-3131 GCA_964447545.1 uncultured Eubacteriales bacterium | reverse complement strand
ACTTGTAAATACTTATTTGAATTTTTCTGCAAAGTTTTCATATATTTCGACAATTTTGAATTTGAGCTTGTACTTTTTCCCGCCCTCAACAACATCTACTTCATTTTCATTGAGCACGTCCGAAAGCTCACATTCCTTGCTAGCAGCAGGAAGGCACATCGGCGGGAACATTACGCACCACCAGTTGTGACCCTTGCCCTCGCCTATCGTCACGGTTACCGCTGTGTAATACCCTGCAGGCAGAGTAACGTTTCCGTCATAAACCCTTGTATTAAAATATTCTTCCCCGACTTTCACCTTGACAGAGTAATCAAAGCCGTTTTCTTCGATCACTTCCTTTGCGGCATTTTCAAGCTCATCAATGTGTGGGGTAATTTTTTCTATTGCTTCGTATTTGGTCACAGAACCGTCAAATATACTTTTCCCCTTTTGCAAAACCGCATCTCGAACTTTCAATTTTAATTCTTGGTCAAAATCCTCATCGGAATTTGCTATAACGTGCATTCTGAGCATTTTGGAGCGAATATCCCTGCACTCCTCGGAAAAACTCGAAATATTCAGAACACACGCAATAAGCAATGCCGCCAAAATTGACGCTTCGATTTTAAGTATATTTTTTTTCATACTAAAGCACTCCATTTCTTTAAATACAAAAGGAGTGTTGGCAAATTTTTTATTTATAATGCAATTTTTATGTAAAATTTGTTATTCAAATAATATAATCAATGCCTAATTAAGTAGAAAAAATGTATGTTCGTTCATAATTTATTCATAAAAAAGTATAATTTTGCATATTTTTTATGCATTTTTGAAAAAATATTGTGCAAATCTCTCTTAACGATTATAATGAAAGTGAAATAATAATAAAGTTTCAAAAGAATTGACAGAGCAAAATAATCAAAGAAAGATGTGATACCGATGTACCATTTAGTTTCTTTTACGGTTTAGACAAAAACTATATCATTCATTTATGTTGAAAATTATAAAAGAAAAGAGATATATAATATTGAAACACAAATCTAAAATAAAACTTATCACATCATTATTTATGACTTTAATTATTTTATTTTCCTGCTCCGTAACATTTGTATCCTCTGCTTATGGCGCCGATATAGGAAATGCAAGTAGCTGTATGGTATATATCAGAAACGTTAACAGCGGAAAGTATATTGACATTCAGGGCGGAACGGTTGCAAACGGAAAAGAGGTTCAGCTGTATGAGGGAAAATCATCGGCGTCACAAGAATGGAAAGTGTGTCTTGAGGCAGATAACTATTACTCTATACGCTCTGCCGTTGATCAGAATTATTATCTTTCTGTGCAAGGTGACAAGGATGTTAACGGTGTAAAAATCGTATTAAAATATGTTTCAAAGGGCAGTACAGTTCCTAACAGCGCAAAATTTTATATTTTAGGTAATCCCGATTGTGGCAGTGCATTTATTGTAAGCAAGCTTAATTGGATTTCAGGAAATGAATTGAGAGTTCTCGATGCTCAGCAAGCAGGAACCGCAAACGGTACTAAACTTCTCCATTATACAAATCGTGATACACTTGATACTGCATCTCATCAATTGTGGGTGTTTGAGCCTACCAATCGTCTGCCCAAGATACAAAATTGGAATCTTGTTGACTCAGGCGGTCACTGCGATTGGGACGGAAGAACAAAATATATGTCTTACTTTACCACGGCTACTAAAGAGTGGAATAACTACATGGGAAAAGAACGATTTCGCCCCGATGCCTGGAATATAGTGCAAGACATAAAAATATCTGATGCAACGCAGTATGCACCCGATCCATCGGTATGTGGGATAACATATTCCAGTGGTATGATCATTTTTTACACAAAAGTAATGGATAATTTATCTACTAATTTAGAACGGAAAACCGTTATTATGCATGAATTGGGTCATGCATTAGGGTTAGAACACTCACCTATAAATAACGACGGGTCAAAGCCGGAAAACATGGAACGGGGGAACATAATGAATCCTCATGTTCGGGCATACGGATATCAGTTAAGCCTTGATGATAAAAAATCATATCAAGAGGCGTCTAAGACATATTGACTATTTTAATTATAACAGAAAGAAGGTTTAATTATGAAAAAGCATTTAAAGTGGATAATACCCGTAATTTGCGTCGTTCTTGCAGTCACAGTCGGAAGTGGATATTTTGTTTTGGAAAATAAACGTGTACCTACTAAAATTCAGTATATTCATGCATCTTCCTTAATAAATCATTATAACCCCAAAGAGGTAGTCGGTTCGAAAAAATATGTATTTGTAGGGTATGTCACGGAAACTTATGATTACTTTACCAAAAAGGATAAAAGAAAATTTCCCTTACCTGTAACAGAATATAACGGACCAATGACCGAATGTGTAGTAAAGGTTGTTAAAAACATAAAAGGCAATTTAACCGAAGACACTATTTTTTCATTTTATAAAGGCGGCGGCGTATCAGAGAATCGTGAATATATTGAATTACTGGAAAACGATTTTATTCCCGAAGTCGGCAAGTATTATATTTTCACGGGGCACGCATATGAAGACGGTACAGTAATAGGCGGTGGCTCCAACGGGACTATTGAGCTTGAAAGCGGAATTAATGCCGATAATTTAAAAAGTTCAAAATTATATCAAGAATACGTTGATGCAGTTAAGAATCAAATTCTGCCTATTTATTCTCTATCTCCTGACTACCGAGCAACAATAGACCGTGATTACGGCGACGGATCATATAATAAACAGGTTTATCAAGATGATTTAATCCGTCAAGCAGAAACTGAAAAAAGATATCAAGTTCAATTGGAACAATTAGAAAATGAATTATCCCAAAAAGAACAAGAAGATTTAAATTCCAAGTAAATCACAAAAAGCAAGGTTTGGTTTTTAAATGAACCTTGCTTTTTCATTATTGAGAGTTATGTTTTTTTCTTTGGCTTGTATAAAAAAGTAACCCCACAAAGTCGGGAACGGCAAATAATAACCTGCATATAAGCAGGTGGGTGTCATCCGTCTGACCTCTGTGCTCCCTTCCTCCGCATAAATGCGGGAGGTCTGCTCCCGGTCAGCCGAGTTCTGACTCCCGTTTAAAGTGTGTTGGGTTAATATTGACCGTAGTTAT
>CAYUTE010000258.1:0-2319 GCA_964447545.1 uncultured Eubacteriales bacterium | reverse complement strand
AATTCCTGCGTTAATTGTAGTGCTTCTTGGAATTTTGCTCGTCTATCAATTAAAGCGTTTCTATCCTCATAAACATATTGATAAGACCCTTGTCTAATTGCGTTATCAATCTCGACTGATACTCTTTTACCCTTATCGTTTACAAGTAATGTTTCAGGCTCAATCTTAAACATCGCAAGCAATTCAGCCACATTCATAATAACTTTTAAGTTTATTTGATAAATTTTATCAAGTTTCATGGCTGTTCTACTGTCTGAGCCTGCTTTTGCAAGATTTAAGTCTGTTGCCGTCTTTTTGCCCTGTTCTACATTACCCATTGCATTGGCATTTACAGAACTTGTATCTGAAATATCGTTTGCTAATACTGAAATCATTTCAGCAAGCCCCGTAGCATCAAATTTAACAGGTTGAGGGAAGCCGGCTTGATATGTTGCTTCGTATTCTAAGTATTTACCAGGTTTATAAGGGATTTTACCATTTTTATATTTTTCTTTTAAGAATGTATCTGTTCCCCACATACAAGGGTTAGCGTTAAATTCGGCTATATCCCCAGCTTTATTGAGTAAATGTTCTTTAGCAATACACATATCAAGAACACATTTTAATGGACTTATACCCCTGCCTGTTTCAGGGTCTAACTGCGTAACATCAAACACAAATGGACAAAGATAAATCGGGTTTTCATCAAAGAAAATTAAGAACTTACCCGCCAATACTTCCGCTACAATGTTTTTATACAGTTTATTATTGAACTTAATATCGCCATGCAGATACAAAACCTCGTACAATTCGCCGTATTTTTTGGCAGTAGCAAGGTCATTATCTGATTTATGCTCTGTAGTCTTTGTTTCTTCGTCTATGTCGAGTTCATCCTCTTGCTCTTTTGTCAAGGTATATAGCGGATTTTTCTTAATTTCTTCTAAACTTGCAAATCTTTTGTATATTTTCGGGCAACTATCCCAACTTTCCTTATCGCCATACTTGTATTTTGTTACATCAAAGTTAAAAAACATCGGGTTAATGGCTTCCACATTGGCATTTTCTTCAATCGGAAGTTCTTGCTCTACAAATCCTCTAAACTGGTCGTATCTCTTAACTTTTTTCTTTCTGGTTTTCCAATCTGTTTTGTAGAGAAAATCACCATAAATGCCCCAATTTTCCGTACCAATATCAAACTGTAAACCTGCATTCATAGTCTTTAAAGCATGTACAACGGCTTGTTTCTGTTTGTCGGCAACTTCCTCGTATTCTTTTGAAGTTCCCATAACGTTAAACATTTGCTCTTCATTCGAGTAAATTTCTTTCCACATTGTAGACTTCATACTATCCCACGTGGTATAGATTTTATTTTCTTTGATATTTGACCGCCATTCGTTATCCTCGCCCTTGTTTCTATCAGGCTGATTGAGATACAGGTATTTTTTTAATTTTTCAGCCGTTTTAATTTGTGAAGTTCTTTTCTTATGAAACTGTTCCCACCAGTCTGAAATCTTTTTAGCAAGTTCATCTCTGTCGTCTTTGCTTAGTTTTTTAAATTTGCTTTCTTTTTCTATTTGAATGTCTGGCATAATTAATCCTCTATTTTAATCAACACGAAAATATGTTACAACTTCACTCATTTGTTTATTCAACAAGGGGTTATTTTCAGAACAAGCACCCCAACCAAAAACAGTATATTTAAACCATTCATTAAATTGTTCGGTTGTTGCATAATCATCAAATGTAAATGTTATTTTTACGTCATATTCGCTCATAAATTCCCCTTTTATTTTTTCTCTATCATATCAGGATTTTCATAGATGTTACCGATTATTTCTAAGTGCATTTTTGGGTATGTAAAATCAAAAATATGCACACCTATTTCTTTATATTCCAATAAATGTTTTCTGCCTTGTTTAAAAATTATCTGCCAACGACTAAAATGAGTAGAGTATTTAATTATTCCAACATCTTCATAATTAGTTTTTACAATATCCCCTTCATAGATTAAATTGCCGTTCTTATCCTTTAATCCTGTACAAAAACTCACTTTATAATTAGGATTATCTTTTACATAAGCTTTCCCGCATTTATCAATTAAGACTAATTCGCCATTACCTAATAAATGCGTTCTATTTTCAGGCTCAAATTTTTGCTTTAATTCGTTCCATACTCTAAATTTAAATCTATCTTGCATATTTACTCACTCCTTATTGGATGAAACTTTTCTACTAAATAGCTTGCAGCGTCAAACGGATGTTCTAAAAATTTCAAGCTATTATCATTTTTTATTTGTGTATAAGAAGGCACATCTACAATGCTTGTACCTGCTTTATACTT
>CAYUTE010000257.1:0-1945 GCA_964447545.1 uncultured Eubacteriales bacterium | reverse complement strand
AATTTTTTGCAACCGTGTCGATGCAGGAGTGCTTTCAAAAATTTTGTCTCGCTCCTCCTTGGTCAGAAAATAGGGGTCTTCGTAAATTTCCGTCCCTATTTTGTATTCATTCAAAGCAGCGATGTCGAGTTTATAGTTTTTCTTGGCCCATCTGAAAAAAGCCGAAAGAACACGCATATTGCGAATGCGGGTATTGTGTCCTTTGGGCCGAGGTCGATCCTTTATTTTAGGTATATAGTTGTATTTACCATCGTCATTGCTATCTGTTGCCATGAAACGATCAAAGGCATCCATCATTTTTCCTGTGCAGTCCGCAAACTCTATTTTTCGGCGCCATCCGAATCTCTCAAAGTGTTGGAAGTTATTGAATGTATTCTCGTAACTTTTGAGACGGCCCTCCCCTACCTTGTTTGTAGCGATGAATCTTCGGAACAACCCCCAAAAAGAGGTGTCTTCATCCTCTTTAACCGAATTCTTGGCCTTTTTGATACGCTCGTCCAATTTAGAGATGACCATATCTTTGGTAACGGGCTGTGTCGCTAATTGAGACTCAAATTCAAGAACCGTCGATTTAATGATTGACAAATCATTATTGATGAAGTTGTAGGCAACGGCATTGCCATTCTTTGTGCCATAGGAATTTTTTTTGACCTTTTGCGAACGAATGACCTCCCCTGTGTCTGCATCTACAATTTTTGAATCGCTCCAACGATCTACGTCAACTCTGTAACCCGTAACATATCGGATTCTCATGCCTTTGAGATTTATATCCGCACAAATCGGGACATTGACAGTAATCAATTCGCCATTCTTGTCCTTTCTTTTTTCCAATATGAAGTTACAAGCCATAGTGTGTGTAATGTTAGACTTCAATAATAATTACACACAAATTTACACACACTTTTTTGAAGAACCAAATAATCTATAAGAATTTTTAGTATTTATATTTTATTGATATTCAACGTATACAAAATATGAAAAAATCTTATAAATACCATAAAATACTACGTTTATATGTCCGCTTCAGACCTCTTGAAGCCTCTCTACAAGCATTGTAGAGGGGCTTTTCATTTTTTACGCCGTTTTTTACGCCTGATACCTACTCCAATGAACTCTCGCAAAGATACAAAATTCTATGTTTAAAATCAACACCATCACGCTCGGTTTCGTTGCATGAATTTTTCGATGTCGTTTTTCTTAAACCATATTTGTCGTCCGCGTTGGGAATAGGCAATCTCTTTTTTATTTTTCAGTTCTTGTGCGAGGGTAAGTCCTACCCCAAGATATTCTGCAAGGCCATCTATCCCGTTGATATATGGGCTTGATTCTGCCCGCTGCATCTGCTCCAACTTTTCATTGATTATTTTTGATAGTCTGCTTGTCAGTTCTGTAATGATTACTTCGTTATTTATTTTTTGATTTTCAATCATATTTTTTTATAAAATATAGGGCAAACGAACAAAAAGTCAAGAGCCTGAATGTTTTTTTGACACCTATTCTATAAAATTGAAACATAATTTAATGAAAATCAAACAAATATAATTCATTGTTTTTCAACAGACTGTTGCCATAAGCGCCCTTGAACGAATTCATGGGAATAGTAAGTGCATTAAGCCGCAGACTGTTCCACGTTCATCCCGCACATGAAAAAAACAGAAAAATTTTTTACTACTCTTGACTTTTTTACTAATGTTATTACTATTTATATAAAAAATAATAAGTTATGGAAAATAGGAAAAGAGAATATCGCGAGTTGAGCGATGAAACCAAAGCAAAAATTAGCAATTCAAGTAAAGGAAAACCCAAATCGGCAAGTCATCGTATACACATTTCGCAAAGCATGGCCGACTATTGGAAAACAATCCCGCACAAGCCCAAAAATAAATCGACCACCATGAAGGATTTGATTGGAGCCCCGAATGACGATTAACCACTTATCAAGGTT
>CAYUTE010000256.1:0-3104 GCA_964447545.1 uncultured Eubacteriales bacterium | reverse complement strand
TTCGAATCAGCTTTAGACCAGATTTCAAAACCCTTGGCAAGGTCAGAACATGCACTATTAAAATGACACGATATATTATGTGTCGCGCCCTTTTCAAAAGCCTTAATTTTTAATTCATTTAAAACTTCATACTGCGAACCGCTATAAACACTGATGTCATATGCCTTAAAACCTCTTTTATTGAGCGTCTTTACAATTTCGTCTGACATCCACCTATCGCACACCACCTCATCAATATACCCTGATGCACCCCTTGAACCAACTACCGCATGACCACCATGCACACATACTACAATTTCACTTTTTTTCATTTTTTTTCTTTCTCCCTTCTTGGTTATAATTTTCTATAGTTGATTGGTAAACTATTCAAATAGTTTATCCATGCACTATCTAAAGTTAGTTTAAACTCTACAGGATATAATGCAAGAGAAGATTTTTCACGCATTAGTTCCCCATTCACATTGAAATTTGTTTCCTCATCATTATAACATGAAGCAAGTTTTCCTGTAAAATCAATTTGTAAACCGTCTGCAAAAATGTCAAAAATTGATTTACACTCACGCTTGAATTTATAACGATTCTTTCTATAAAACGTAACTAACATTTGTTTTCCAAGACCAGCAATCGTTGATTCAAACTCATTTTTTTCTTTTTTATTTTTGACTGCAATATAACGTTTCGCGCCAATAGTTTTGAAAGTTCGATATGCAGGTAGTCCCTGCACTTCACTTTCATTATCAAAAGTACCCAAGTCCAACATATTAGGATTTCCATTGAATAATTCATAATTCATTTTTTCTATTTTTCCATTGACTTCATTAAATAAGTTATAATATTTCCATCCGTTTTTAAATTTTATAGAATCGGTATCGGAATAAATTATGTCCGATATGTTACAATTATATTTGTCGCGATTAAGACAATCCATGTCATATATCATTTTTAAGAGTTTGTACCTGCTGTATGAAGTTATTTCACAACCCCATTGTGGAAGTAAGAAATCACGTTCAATTATATCTTCATAAGATTTTGAAGTAGGAACACTTTCCCATTCATCATTCAAAAGTATATCATATTCAGGGTGTTTTGTAACGCAACAACCATACATAGAATTGACTTCTTCTTTTTTCAATTTGTACTCAATTGTATCTTTCAACCCACGCTTTTTAAGTTCATTCTTACCATTATATGATTCAAATAAAACGTTCAAAAGATATTTCGGTAATCTTCCTTGCCTTGTAACGTACATTTCATGTATCTCAATTTTAGACCACTTATAAAACATTTTATAAATTTTAAAATCAATTTGGTTAATACATACAGTCATTTTATCGCAGGTCACGATTCTACCATTGTCACGGATTGGATTTACCAGTTCTATACATTTTGATGTAGATTCAATTGAATGTGTTGTGCGATTTTTGACGTCATAAAATGAAATTAAAATTATGCATGACATTTTTTCGACACACTCATTGAAACTATCTTTTGTAATACAACTCAATTTTACTTTCCGAAATTTATCCATAGCAAAATAATTATGGTACATTGATGCAGGATATGAAGAAGTTATATCGAAACTGTCTATTTCAGATAACGTTTTATTGACGTAAATACAGTTGGCATGTACAAAACCGCCTCTAAAGCCGTAATTCATCATCAATTTATATAAATTGTGTGAGGGATAACAATAATGTATTGCGTTTCGATTGTCGTCAGTTACCTTATCCTTTATTTTTTTCCGCACAATGCCTGTCTTTGTTAGCGGAAGAAAATTGAATGGTTTTATATAGGTTTTCCATATAAATTCAGAAAATTCTTTCAATATTCGCACGTCGTTCTCACAATAAGCTATTTCTTTCTTCGTCATTTTGCGCGCATCACCTGAATTTCGTAAAACATTATAATCTAAATCACCCTTTAATTTTTTTGTTTTTGTATAAGTTTTCGCTAATTGCTCAAGGCTTGAACCGCTTATCATCATACTATCATGAAACTCTATACATGAATTATGTACGATATACATAGGTTCTCTCACTTCACGCGCAAATACTTCTGTAATGTCAAGCCATTTGCGCATAAATTGTGTTTCAAATTTTAAATTGTGAACCCATACAATCAACCTGTGTGTCTTATTTAATTTTAAAACCTTTTGGAGCATTTCTAATAAATTTACAAAATCAATCCATTTATTCCCCAAAATTGTTAAATCATTTAATTGAAACTGCCATATGTACATGAATGATAGTTTTTTATTGATGATATTAGTTGTTTCAATGTCAAATGCACAATGAATTTCATAATAACCCTTATAATATCTACCTTTTCTTACAGGGTGAAAATTAGCTAATCTGGTAAGCATTTTTATTTCTTTTTCATCCACTTCATCAAACCATTTTGTGATATACATTTAATCGTCCTCATATTCAATCGTCGCGCCCGGCTGTAGCTTACCGCCGTATTTACTTTGTTCTTTGTACGCGTTTAATTTTTCAATCAGATTTTGTTTTTCCGTGACAGTTCCTAGAATAGGGTCATAACCTTTTTCAAGTGTTTCGTCGCTTAATAAATCTAAATATCGGTACTCCTTAACATCTTCGAGTAAAGGTATTAGTTCATCATCAATTTTTTTATGCGCTATAATATCTGAAGTTTTTGAAAGACCGACATAATCTCTATAATACTTTGCGATTTCTCCATAGCTTTTAATTTCATCAATTGAAGTTAAAATCGTATTATCCACTTTAGATTTCGGTGAGGACGATAAATAACCGCCTTTAGTTAATTCAATTTTATGTTCAGTAGCGATTTTAAAATAATCTTTGACTTGTTTTGATTCATCACCAAAAGATTTACGCAATTTTCTAATTTTGGTGTTAATTCGTTTGATTTTATTTCTGTACTTTTGACTTTCTAGCAAATTTTTTTTCATAAGACATTCGTCCTCCATTCTTATTTATAAATTCTACCATAATAAATTTATCACCCGTTCGATTATGTTCGTTTTTTATTTTCGGTTGTCGCGTTGATGTTTCACGTGAAACATTGACACACTTTTGACATAATTATCCTTTAAATTAAAAAATAAAAAGGTGGTGAAAAAA
>CAYUTE010000255.1:0-6663 GCA_964447545.1 uncultured Eubacteriales bacterium | reverse complement strand
GTCAGATAATTTCGATGAATGGGAACGCCTTTGCGAGAATGCAACAATACTGGACGCAAAATGTATCAGAACCTGGCTTGGAAAAAAAGGAAGCAAGATGACTTCTGAAAAAGAGTATTCAGAGCTGATCAATCAAACTATACGGCTGTCAGACAAAGCAAATGAATATGGCTTAATTATAGCGAATGAGTGCCATCCCAACACATACAACGATACAACAGAATCTTCTATCAAATATCTTGAAGATGTCGGAAGAGAGAATGTCAGAACTTATTACCAGTCATGGTATCGCAATAAAAAAAGCGATTTGGAAAAACTTGATAGGCTGTTTAATTACATAACCGATGTTCATGTTTCATTTTCCGAACTGAGAAAATTTCAAATGTTTCATAAAAAAGACCCGGAATTTATTAAGGACATATTGCAGCAATTAGCGGTGAGAAATTTTAACGGAAATATTCTTATTGAATTCACAAAAGGCGGTAAACTTGACAGTCTCATTAACGATGTTTATATGCTTAGAAGTATAATTGAAAAATTCGAAAGGTGATTACTTTGGAGAAGGCAAAAATATATTCAGCTTTACCATTGGTCGTAAAGCAACTGAAAAATATGTTAGTAATGGTAAAAGATACAGCCCGTATCGGTATTTCTTACCTCGATGTAACACCGAATAAAAACAAAATAACCAAACATAAAGTTTCAAATGCAGTAAAAAACAGAACTGCCTCTCACATTTTTGTTCTTGCAGATGACAGTCGTTTTGAAAAGTTGAAAGAGGAATATTCCCAAAGAAGTGATGCAATCTTAAATGAATATTTTGATTATATAAAAAAATATGCAGATAAACAGATATACACAGAGCCTCAAAAATATGTTCTTGGTACCGAAGAAAGAAATCTTCTTCAAGCAGTCCGTACAATTCTTGAACGCATTATTGCATTGAGCTTCATGTGGAGAGTTACCGGGGATAAAGTTTATGCAGAAAGATGCAGGCTGGAAATGCTTAATGCCTGTGCATTTAAGGATTGGTTTCATTGGCATTTCCTGGACACTGCAGAAATGTCATTCGCTATAGCGCTTGGAACAAACTGGATGTATGACTATCTTTCCGAAGATGATGTCAATACATTTTTTGAATCCGTCAAATCAAAAGCTTTCGATAAGACCAAGAGTAAAAATTTTTCAATAAATTGGTGGAAATGGTCAAAGAATAATTGGAACAGTGTCTGTTATGGGGGAATAGCTACAGCGGCGATGGTGTTTTATGACCGTTGCGAAGACTTCGCTTTAGAGTTTCTGGCTGCGTCATATAACAAAATGACATACAATTTTGAGACCTTCACGCCGGATGGTGTTTATGTTGAAGGCGGTGATTATTGGGGATATTGCACCACATATCTTGCATATTTCATCTCAACTTCCGAAAACTTTATCGGAACGGATTTCGGTCTGTCTGCTACACCCGGATTTTTAGAACTTGGCATGTTCCCTCTTTACATAAATGGTGCAACAGGCATCTTTAACTACGGAGACAGTTGGAAAGGTTCAATTTCAGCTCCGTCACTTTATTGGTTCAGCAAAAAAACCGGTAAGCCCGAGATTGCTTATTATCAGGCAGCGACCGTTTCCGAAAAACTGAAAAGCGGATATACTGAATTAAAGGAATGTGTAAACAGTGCCCTTTGGTACGAATCATCTCTTGTAAAAGGATATAACCCCTCGAATTATAAAGCAGCTGTTTATCTTAAATCCGATGCTTCTCAGGAATTAGCGATTTTTAGGAGCGGCATGTTTGACCAAAACGCAACTTTTGCAGCTATAAAAGGCGGATATAACTATACAAGTCACGGAGATCTTGACATAGGATCATTTGTTTTTGACAGCCAAGGTGTAAGATGGGCTGAAGATCTCGGTTCTTCAGACTATGGAATAAAAGGATATTTTGTTGGAATTTGCGGCGGCGGAAGATGGAAGGTTTATGCTAAACGAGCAGAGGGACATAATACTTTGGTTTTTAACTCAAAAAGTGTTTTTGAGGATCAATACCCCTTTGCAAAAGCAACGATTTCCAAGTTTAAAGAAACGCCCGATGGCGGCGTAGCTGTTCTTGATATTACCGATGCCTACAAATTCAACAAAGTAAAAAAATCAATCAGAGAGTTTGAACTGTACCATAATCGATCTTCGCTTAGAATAAAGGATACATTCACTTGCATTTATCCAACCGATGTTTTTTGGTTTATGCATACTAAATCCGATGTTGAGCTTATTGACGAACATAATGCCATTATGACATTTGGAGATAAAAAAATGAGCGCTACTCTTTCAGATGAAAGCGTCGGAAGATTTGAGGTACTTGAAGCAAAATCAATGAAGCGTAATATCAACCATCTTATGAAAGGTGATTGGAACGGCTTAAAAAAATTAGCTGTTCATGCAGATAATGTTAAAAACGGTATTATTGATGTAAGACTTGAACCTGTAAAGTAATAATCGAAAGCGAGAGATTAAAAATGAAAATTGCTCTTTTCGGAACAAATCAGAAACAGTTTTCAAAGGTTTTTACCGATGAAGTAATTTGTAAAATGTCAGAAGATTATGAGCTTTCAGAAAAGATAAACAAAAAAAACTTAGAAGAAAATTCAGCCTTTTTATCCGATTGTGAAATCGCCTTTGGGACATGGGGTATGCCAAAGTTCACTAAAAATGAAATTGCAGAATATATGCCAAAGTTGAAGGCAGTGTTTTATTGTGCCGGTACTGTTCAATATTTTGCTCGTCCGTTTCTTGAAAGCGGAATAAAAGTTTTCAGCGCATACGCAGCGAATGCCATTCCCGTAACCGAATACACATTTGCGCAGATTTCGCTTGCGGCAAAAGGATTTTATCAGGCTGCAAAGTTTTATCGCGCTTGTCCCCTTTATTCTATGCATCATGCAAACTCCTCTGTCGGACTTTATAAATGTAAAGTCGGACTTGTTGGGCTTGGTGCGATAGGTCAAGCTGTTGCCGAAAAGTTAAAACAACTTGATGTTGAAGTATTTGCTTGCGATCCGTTTATCAGTTCGGACAAAGCGCACGAGTTAAATGTCAAGCTTGTTGATATGGACACTATTTTCAGCGAATGCGATGTAATCAGCAATCACTTGGCTAATAAAAAAGAATTGAAAAATATCTTTAACTATAAGCTGTTCAAACATATGAAAAAGCACTCTGTTTTTATCAATACAGGCAGAGGGGCACAAATATCCGAATACAGTCTTGCTCTTTCTCTTATACTCCACCCATCAAGAACTTTTGTTGCCGATGTTCTTAAGAGGGAATATTTCCCATATATAAATCCTCTTTTTTGGTGCCCGAATGCCGTTATCACCCCCCATATTGCCGGAAGTATAGGAAATGAACCTCAGAGAATGGCTTATTATATGTTAGAGGAACTTGAACATTTTATAAATAATGAATCAACAAAATATGAGGTAACACTTCAGGCTCTTGAAAAAATGGCATGAATTCAGGTATGGTTTATCATTAAATAATAAAACGACAGTTTTGCAAAGAAATAGTATTCAATACCCTATAATTTTACAATAAAACAAGCTTTAGAATTATGGATATATTTACATGGAAAACTGAAATAATTAATGATAGCTCCGATATATCCATATAGGTTTGGCTCAGTTAAACTTTCACTTTGCTGTACCGAGGAAGGTGTATGGCGTATAGTATCGGAAAATAGCGGACATTTTGATTATCAGGGTGCTGCTCAAACACTTGCTGCTGATTTGGCTGAAGATAAAAGAAGTCTTATTCATAATTGGTTTGAAGCTGATGCTGAAATCAGAGAAGATTATCTTTCTCTTAATGACACGATTGGAGAAATAGTAAATAGCATTGATATGCAAAAATATATTAAATCACAGTTAGGAAAAACAATTAAAATACCATTTCCGATTTCAGCAATTTCAATTAAGCCGATCGCTTCATTGCTTAATAAAACAAAAAAAGGAAAGGAATTAACTACGCTCGCTAATCAATTTCTTCAAACTATGAAAAAATAATAAGCAACTTATAGATTTAACCGGTTTATTCGCTTGGAAAAGGTTGGTCGCCATAGTGCAAAATTTTGTGTAAAAGCTTATCTCCTATCAAGCAAATAAACTCACAGAGAAGAAAAAACAGAATAAATTTTAAGACCTTTGCTTTTTTTGGCAAAGGTCTTTTCTTATCTTGCATCCATTTCTGGCATTATTATAGTGTTAGATACAAGTCGATAGGATTAGTTCAGATAAGTTATAAAAATAACTTGCACAATTTATTTTACAATCTTTAGATTTGATTTAACCTATCCCTTTCGAAACTTATAATTCTTTGTAAATCTTTTCAGAATTGATAATTTCATAACCTCTCTTCAAATAAAAGCTATTTCTAAATTCCTCATCGGCTGGATTTTCTTCATCAACAGAACTAAGATTACCTGTGATATATTTTGCGCCATATGATTTTGCTCTTGTTTCAAATAATTCTAATATCATTGATCCCAGACCATTGTTTCTGTATTTTTTATCGAAAATTATGTCACAAAGTTGCATATAAGGCGGTTGGTTATCTTCAATGTAAACATACTTTAATTCCCCAATTTTATGGTATTTATTATTTTGAATTTCATATTTGCCTAGAGTGGACAGTGTTCCCTCTTCATCACATAGTTGAATATGTAAAATAATATACATATTTTCATCTTTTGCTTTCACTAACTTTCTTTCAATCAAATCTCCATCAGAATTGGTATTTGGTGGAATATCAGTTAAGTTTTTAATAAGTTTTTTATTTCTGATTTTATTTAATAACATTTATCATACCTCTTGTTTTAATTCAAATATATAATAATTAATATTATTCCATCCTAATAATCTCTAATGCTTGTTCCTTAGTGATGGCACCTTCGATATAATTATTCCTTGCTTCGGTTGCTTTGTCAAGCCAAGTATAATAATCTGAATAACTTAATGGCTTTTCAATATTTGAATTAAAGTCATTTGTTCTTTCAAGCCGTTTATACATCTTGTTTTTCTCTTTATCAAAAGTACTGATTACTTCGTCCTTCATTGATTCCAATTTATGCTTAAGCGCAGGTGCTGCCTCTTTACAAGTCTTTCCTGTTTTTAAAACTCTGTCACAGTACAGAGTTTTCTTTTTTGTCTTGGGAATGAAAAATCTGTTGCAGGCTTCACACTTGTTCACTATGGGATTCAATTCTATAAACTTATGAATCAGAAGAACATAATAATCTATTACGCATTGAACTCTGTATCCAATTTGAGTACCGTTATTTGTTTTGTAAAAGGATTGGTTAACTTCACAAAATCTTGTATGCTTACATTTATTATCAAAATCAATTTTCTCACCTTTACTCATCTGAGTAAGTATATAATCAAGTTCAACTGAAATGAAAAGTATATGGTTAAGATTTTGAATAATATAATCAAGCTGATTTTGTAAAGGCTCGTCTGCATTAAAAAATAATGTTCCCTCAACTAATAATTTAGTCAGGTAACCCATGACCATATCGTTTTCAGAAATCGCATCACAGGCTTTATATACTAAATCTAAAAATTGTTCTGCCTTTTCAAAATCTTTTACAGAGTTACCTTTTATACTTTTCAATTTTTCTTCAAGCACTCTTAACAGAATTATATATCCATCGTGTTTTGTTTCTGATAAATCTATTATGACATCCTTTAAATTTACCGGTGGTAATTCAATCTCCTTATCTTCTTCTACGATAATTCTTTCCAAGTCACCATTATCTTGAATTATCATATGCATACCAAATTGTTTCATTGGGAAATCATTAATCAGCATAATACATTCCTGTCCATAAGTAAAGTTGTTTGAATTATTGAAAGATTACTTTAGCATAGCGTAATTGTTTTTTATTCAGTACAATCATATCATAAATACAATTTCTTAACAAGGATTTATATTTATGAATCTTGAAAATTGAATAAAGAGAGAAAGGAGTACAGAAATGGAAATTGATTTTTATAAAAACTATGACGAGCTACCGTTGATGTTATCAGTCAATCAGGTTGCAAAGGTGCTTGGTATATCCCGAACAAGCACTTACGATTTGGTAAAGGAAAAAGATTTTCCTTCAATCACAATCGGATCAAGAATTGTTGTTCCGAAAGAAGAATTAATTTTGTGGATTAAAAATCAAGTGAAATCAAAGGAGGTATGATATGCAAGAATATTATTTTAAGTTACCTGATAAAATTTTTGATGAAGGATTTACTCCTATTGAATTTGTTGTCTATTCATTTTTGAACAGAGCTAAGAACAAGCGTGGACAAAGCTATTATTCTGTTCCGAATATTGCTAAGCATTGCAATATTGGTGAAACATCTTGCAGAAAAGCACTGAACAGTTTAAAAGAGAATGGATACATTGATATTTCAAAAAGATATATGGACAATGCACAGCTGAGTAATCTTTACACGGTCAACAAATTATGAGCCACCCCTACCCTATGAGGTGATGACAAAGTAATAAAAAGCCCTGTCGCAAAACTGTCGGCAATATTTACAGAGTTTGAATTCTGTGAATGTCACTAACCAAAATAAAATCTTAATGGGAATATGAGCCGTTTGTGGCAATAAA
>CAYUTE010000254.1:0-5367 GCA_964447545.1 uncultured Eubacteriales bacterium | reverse complement strand
GTCCTTACAAAAGTGACTTCTGCTTTCCTTAGTGCTTTTCTGTGGCTGAAAATAGAATGGAAGCCTTTCTTTAAGCAGAGTAATAGATTGTGGAGGTAAAATTCAGAAATGAGTTGGACTTTACAGATTTTTTTTGACGATACTCCGGGTATTACGATTCCCGAGATGAAAGCTAAACTTCGTAGGCTTGGCGGAGTAGATTTGGTTGTAATTGACTATTTGCAGCTTATGTCTAGCGCTAAAAGAGTTGATAATCGTGTTCAAGAGATATCCGAAATCACAAGGAATTTGAAGATTATGGCAAAAGAGCTTGATGTTCCTGTACTTACGCTTTCTCAGCTTTCAAGGGCCAGTGAGCAACGTACGGACCATAAACCTGTTTTGTCAGATTTAAGAGATTCCGGTTCTATCGAGCAAGATGCAGATATAGTAATGTTTTTGTATCGTGAGGGCTACTATGAGCAAGATGATGTTTCTGAGCAGAGTGATAAAAATAGTGGTGAATGTATAGTAGCTAAGAACCGCCACGGCGAAACTCGTTCGATTCCGCTGCATTGGCAGGGAGAATATATGCGGTTTACCGCTCAGGAGGCTTATCGTGGTTGATTTTGAATCTTCAGTAAAAAACGCAATTTTTAAATATGATATGCTTGATTGTACTGAAAAGATAGTAGTTGGATTTTCAGGCGGAGCAGATTCGGCATCATTGCTTTACTTTTTAAATAATTTTATTAAAAAGCAAGGAAATAAAATTAAAATTTTAGCTGTTCACGTCAATCATTGTTTGCGTGGCGAAGAAGCTGAAAGAGATGAACAATTTGCCCATGATTTTTGTAAAAATCTGGGCATTGACATTATAATAAAAAAAATCGATGTAAAAACTTTTGCAAAATCTAATAAAATAGGGCTAGAAGAAGCAGGAAGAATTTTAAGATATAAAATATTTTCAGAGTATGCAAAAGACAGCAAATCAAAAATAGCGGTTGCACATACGCTTTCGGATTGTTGTGAAACCATGATTTTAAATTTAATTCGCGGAACCGGTTTAAACGGATTATGCTCAATACCTCCGACCCGTGGGAATATAATCAGGCCTCTTATTCGTACAAGTAGAGCCGCTGTTGAGGAATATTGTAAGCTAAATAAAATTAGTTATATTCACGATAGTACAAATTTTGAAAAAGACTATTCAAGAAATAAGATTCGCCTTGATACAATTCCGTATTTTAAGAAAATCAATCCAAATTTTGAGAACTCGGTAAATAGAGTGCTTTTAACTCTTGAAGAAGACGAAGCATTTTTAAAAGCTTTATCCGATGATATATTAAAAAAATCTTGCTTAGATAATTATTGTTATAGTATCGAAGTTATAAATTCGGCACCTAAGCCTGTTAAATCAAGAGTTATATTTAGTTTGCTGTCAAAGTTTTCTAATAAAGCGGTGGAATACAGGCACGTAGAGCTTTTTGAAAAGTTGTTAATTGGTGAATGCAGTGCATTTATGGTTTCTAATAATTTAAGGGCGCTGCGTGTAGATAATAATATTATTTTTGAAAACTTAAAAAAAGTCGAGAAATCATATTGGTCTTATCCGCTTAAACCGGGTAATAATATACTAGATAAAATCGACACAAATATTGTAATAAAAGTTGTACCGTTTTCGGAATATCAATCTTGTAAATCTAAATATGATTTAAATAATACGTGGGCTGTAAATTATGATATTTTAGAAGATGAATGTGTTTTTAGACCACGTTTGCCGGGCGATGAATTTGTTTTGCCTAAAAGAAATATAAGTAAAAGTATAAAAAAATATTTTAATGAGTTAAAAATTCCTTGTGAGCATCGTAGCAAAATACCTTTTTTGATATATCAGGGTAAAGTTGTGTGGATAGATAAAATTGGAGTATCTAAAGAGTACTTGCCAAAAGATGGTATAAAAGACGTTATGTTGATTATAGTAAAAAAAAGAGGATGGTGCTAAAAAGTGGATAAAATAATAAGTAAGGTTGTACTTTCGCAGGAAGAGTTAAGTGATATAACTTCTAGACTAGGAGCTCAGATTACAAAAGATTATAAAGGCAAAAACCTTATAATAGTGTCTATTTTAAAAGGCGCAATTATGTTTATGACTGACTTGGTGCGCAAAATAGATTTACCGTGTAAATTGGATTTTATGGAAACCTCAAGTTATTTTGGAGGCTTGACAAATAATGGTGGAAATGTGAAAATTTTAAAAGACCTAAGTATGAATATTAGGGATATGGATGTTCTGATAGTGGAAGACATTTTAGAAAGTGGTTATACTATGGAATGTGTAATAAGAATGCTTAAGTCACGCTTGCCGTCAAGTTTGAAAATCTGTTCTCTGCTGGATAAACCGAGTAAGCGTAAAGTCAATATAAAGCCTGATTATGTAGGGAAAGAGATCCCCAGAGAAGAATTTGTTTTAGGCTACGGCATGGATTATGATGAAAAATATCGTAATTTACCATTCGTAGGAGTAATAAACAAAGATTTATTAGGTAAAAAATAGCAATATGCAATATAAAGAGAGGTTTTTTAATTGGAAAACAAAAACAAGAAATTTAAAGGTATAGCTACATTTTTGTTTTGGGCGATAGCTATTGTATTATCGTTTTCAATTTTTGAAAGTATGTTCCCAAACGAGACTCACGATTATTCTGAAATAGTAGGTTATTTTAGAAACCACGAGGTAACTAGTTATAAAATGGATTTAAATTCCGGAGATATGAATTTAAAACTTTCAAATGGTAACGAAATAAACTATAAGGTGCCTAGTGCTGCGTTAATATACTCTGATATAAAAAATTATGTGGAAGAATATAACGTCGAACACAAAGACGCTCCTATGAAATATGATTTAATAAATACGCCAGATGTTTTTGGCCAAATCATAAATGTAGTAAGCTTTTTGATTTTACCTATTTTGTCGTTTGCCTTCTTAGGTTGGATGTTTATGCGACAATTTTCCGCAATGGGCGGGGGAGCTAATTTTAGTAAGGCTAAAGTGCAAACTGTTTATAAATCTGCAAAGGAGGCGACTTTTGCTGACGTAGCAGGTGCCGATGAAGAAAAAGCCGAACTTGCAGAAATAGTTGATTTTTTAAAAACTCCCCAAAAATACATTAAATTAGGTGCTAGAATTCCTAAAGGAGTTTTGCTTGCCGGACCTCCGGGTACAGGTAAAACATTGCTCGCAAGAGCTGTTGCGGGAGAGGCCAATGTTCCATTTTTATCAATATCGGGTTCAGATTTTGTTGAAATGTACGTTGGTGTAGGTGCATCTAGGGTAAGAAATTTGTTTGACCAAGCTAAAAAAGAAGCTCCTTGTTTGATATTTATAGATGAAATCGATGCGGTAGGGCGTCAAAGAGGAACAGGCCTTGGTGGAGCCCACGATGAGCGTGAGCAAACTTTGAACCAGTTGTTAGTCGAGATGGACGGCTTTGGTGACAATGGGGGAGTAATCGTAATGGCAGCTACCAACCGTGCTGACGTTCTGGACCCGGCTTTGTTGCGTCCGGGAAGATTTGACCGTCAGGTTGCTGTTGGATATCCGGATGTTAAAGGCCGTGAAGAGATTCTTAAGGTTCATTCAAAAGGCAAACCGCTTGCAAACGATGTCGATTTAAAATCTATTGCTAAATCAATAGCCGGTTTTACTGGTGCCGATATTGAGAATCTTATTAACGAATCTGCTATTTTGTCTGCAAAACGTGGACTTTCTAATATAACTATGAAAGAAATAGAAGAATCAACAGTAAAAGTTGTTATGGGTGCTGAGAAGAAATCTAGATTAGTAACCCCAGAGGATAAACGCAGTACGGCTTACCACGAAGGCGGTCACGCTATTACAGCATATTTTTGCGAAACTCAAGATAAAGTTCACGAGATATCAATTATTCCACGTGGTCGTGCAGGAGGATATACACTTTATCTTCCTGAAAAAGACGATAGTTATGTTTTCAGAAAACAGATGTTAGAAAGAATAGTTGTTGGTCTTGGCGGAATGGTTGCAGAAAAAATCATATTTAAAGATTTTTCCACCGGAGCCTCTAATGATATTAAACATACAACAAAATTAGCTAGCTCAATGGTCACTGAATATGGTATGAGTGATTTAATTGGCCCGATAGTCTATGGTGATCAAAATGAAGAAGTGTTTATTGGACGTGATATGGGCCATGTTAAAAATTACTCAGAGTCTACAGCTTCAGAACTTGATGGAGAAATAAAGAGAATTGTTATGAGCTGTTATGAAAGAGCAGAAAAGATTCTAACCGAAAACATTGATAAACTTCATGAAGTTGCAGCAGCACTTATAGAAAAAGAAAAATTAAATTCCGAAGAATTTGAAGCTATAATGAAGGGTGAAGTTAAAGCAAATGATTTAACTGGATCCGAGAGCGCAGACACTTCTGTAGAATAAAATAAATTTACTATTATAGATATTTTATTAATTGGAGGAATAAGTAGATGGATGAGGATTTTGAAAATCAGAGTAACCGTATTGATGTTGATCATGGCGAAGAATCCAATAGCGCAGAAGGCTTGCATTTTCCACCTAAAACGATAATTTCATCTTCTCAGAATGATGTGGAATTTGATTTTGATAAAAACGATGATGATATAGATTTTTATTTAGATAACGAATTGTATAGTGATTCTAACCCGTCCGGAAGTGATTCTGATTCTTTAAATCATTCAAATAGATTTTTAGTGTCGATTATTATCGTTCTTACAATTTTAGTTGTTGGTCTCGGTTGCTATATAATGTATCTTTTTAATGACCAGAAAAGTTTATTAAGCATGAATCCTTCAAATAGTAATTTATCTCAAAATTACGTTAATGAATTTGGAGGAGAATCTCCGATAAAAATGGAACCTCAATCTAAAAATTCAGATGGTTATACTCCGGAGTCAATATATGCAACACTAGCGCCTTCGGTTGTCGGCGTGGTGGTTTATGATTCAAACGCAAATGTAGTTTCTGACCCTGTAAGCGAAGGCTCCGGAACTATAATAAATGAGAAGGGATACATAGTCACAAATTCTCATGTTGTGGGGAATTCAAAATCATCTAATATTAAGGTTGTCCTTCACGATGGCCAAGAGCTTGCCGGTAAGGTTATTGGCTACGATACAAAAACAGATATAGCTGTAATAAAGGTTGATAAAACAGATTTAAAAGCTGCTACTTTTGGAAATTCTGATGAAGCAAAAGTCGGGTCACCGGTTTTAGCTCTAGGTAACCCCCTGGGTCTTAACTTTGCCAGTACTTTAACCAGAGGAATAGTTTCAGCAGTAAATAGATCGCTTAACGGTTCTTCAAAAAGTTTGGTT
>CAYUTE010000253.1:0-5009 GCA_964447545.1 uncultured Eubacteriales bacterium | reverse complement strand
TCAACTTACCTAAATATTGTAATAAATAAAAATCTCGTAAACCCTTTATTTATAAGGGGAAACGAGATTATTTACCACAACATTGCTTATATTTTTTTCCACTTCCATATAGGAAGGGGAACATATATGCAGAGAAGATATAGAACTAAGAAATATTACTGTGGGGAGTATCTGGAGGTAGCTATTTAGCCAGTATATGCCCATTCAAAGAAAAGAGGGAAGCGGAGCAAGCCGACAACAGAGATTCAACAGCGGCTTAATCAACGGCACACAGAGGGGTGGCTGAGGAGATTGCTGCATACAAATTTCACCCCGTCCGACTTGTTCGCCACATTGACATTCCGGACAACGCCGACAAGAAGCTGCTTATCAAGGAACTGATTGAGCGAATTGACCTCTATCCTCCAGAGAGCAGAAAACTATCGGGACAATGGATAAAAACTATTTATTTTAAGTTCCCGATGTATTATAATGACAGCAACGAACCGACTTGTACCCTAAGTTTTGATAAGAACGGCAATTCCCTACCAAAAGGGAACACACATGAAACGGTTGTATTGATATCGAAAAAAGAAATAAGAGATGATTAATGTGGCTTCAAATAAAGAATATCTTGAGTATGTTCTTGAACAGTTATCGGGATTGGATGAAATATCCCACAGAGCTATGATGCGGGAATATATCATTTACTATCGTGGAAAAGTGATAGGAGGCATTTATGATGATAGGTTTCTCGTAAAACCAACGAAATCGGCTCTAGAGATGATGCCGAATGCGAATCTGGAGTTGCCATATGATGGTGCTAAGAAAATGCTGTTGGTGGATGATATAGATAACAAGGAATTCTTATACAAATTGTTGGATGCAATGTATGAAGAACTGTCGGCGCCTAAGAAAAAGAAGTAAATTTATTAGATTAAAATTTTAAAAACCAACACATATTAAAAAGCACTGAATACTCTTTATATAGGCTTTCAGTGCTTTTGTTTATTATAAATTTTATTTTAATATTTTTAATGTTTAAGCTGTGCGTTTCCAAATATAGCAAGTTATGTACGGAGGCCAATTGTGTGCGGTTTCAGTGTCGCCTTCGGATATCTTGCCTGCAGGGCTGGTAATTGTAGCTGATGGAGTATTATAATTTGCGTTGTTAACTGCCATTGCTCTGTTTTGTAGCTCTTTATTCCAACCGTCATACTGACCGTTAGAGTATTTGTAAGCCCCTGTGCCGTTTGGCGCATTTTCTCCTGCTGCGGCACCATACCACCAGTGCATTCCAAGCCTAAAATTATGCCTGTGTTCTTTTGCGCCTCCTGTATTTTCTGCGGAATTAAGAGAATTTTGGAAATCATTCTCATTAACTGAGACGATGGTTCTTCCGTTGCCCCAGCGTTGCCAAGACCCACCGAATAAAACCCCGGGGTCTGTACTGTTTACTGACATATAGATTGAGCCTACCGGATAAATAAAATCTAAAGTTTCTTGTTTTGTCATATCTGAATCTCCTTGTGATTGTTCTTGTGATGTTTCTTTTTTTATTCCGTTTAAAACATCTGTATAGAAATCCCAAATTTCAGGTATTTCTTGACCTAACGCCCAAGCTCCTACTCCTTTTAGGTCATAGTCATTTATTGTTTCTAATTTGTATCTTGTTGACTCCTGATTATCATACCAGATGTTGTATATACCTGCAGTTAGCTTTCTAGAACCAAAAATTTCAGGTTCAGGTTCTTGGGGGGTAATTATAACATTTGCAAAAGCCGATTTTGTTGCTTCATCAAACGTAGAATTTGAGGTGTAGTTCGCCAATAGATTTTCGACGTCTATGTCTGCGATGCCTAATCCACCAACCCCTTGACCTTCTTTCCAGTACCTTCCAAAGAAAGGAATTCCGGCCACGATTTTATCTTTAGGCACGCCCTCGTTTAAAGCGTATTCTATCGACCTTTTAAAAAAACTGCTACTTGAAACAGGACCTTCTTCGCTGCCTTGATATGATTCGTCATAAGCCATAACTAATAAGTAGTCTGAATATTCCGAAAGAGTTTTGTAGTCATACGAACCATGCCAGCCGGTAGTCCAGCCACTTGGATTAGCCACTACAGCCACAGATATAGTTTTGTTTTCTGGTAGCTTTTCGCGGAGCATTCTTATAAAATCTACGTACTGAGCTCGGTATTTTTCGGTAACGTTTTCTATGTCTATATTTACTCCGTCCAGGTTATAGTCTTGGACAGCTTGCAAAAGTTGATTACTTAGATTTTCACGATTATCCAGTGCAGCAAATCCGGATGCTCTATCCCAGTTGTTGGTTAAAAAAGGTGTGATTTTTATATTCATTTCATGAACAGATTCAATAAATCGTTCGTTTAGTTTAAACTCCGGCGCTATTATTAAGTTGCCATCTTCCGATACTTCAAAAGAGTCCGTACATATTGTTTTTATTGAATTTTTGGTTATTGATATTGCATTTAGATATTCGCCGGTTGTGCCGCCGAATAAATACACTAAACTTTCGCGAGTTTGAGCGGGCATTGAACCTATGGTGTCGGTTGGAATACATATTTCTTGATTTTCTTTTAGGTTATTAAAATCTTCGATGTTAGGGTTAGCATCTATTATTTTGCTTAAAGAAGCGCCGTAAATTTGAGCAATACTACATAAATTTTCACCTTGTTTAACAGTATGTAGTACTCCTGTGCAGTTTTCAGGCATTTGCGTTATCACCCACAATAAATTTTTACAATTGTATTTAATCCACGTATTCTAATATATGAATTATATTTTGTTGCAATGATAAAAATTTTTGATTATAAATACGTTTAAAACACTATTATTTTTTTGTAAAAAATGTTAAAATTAATAGTACAAACAATTTATGAGAAAATATTTTTTAAATAATAATCAAAAGGAGATGATTTTTATATGAATAAACAAAATATCAAAAAGATTTTTTCATATTATTCGCCGTATAAAAAAGATTTGATTTTAGATTTACTTTGTTCATTTATTCATAGTGTATCGTTTACATGTATACCTCTTTTGGTAAAGTACGCTATGTCGATTGTTTTAAATGCTGATAGAACAGAGGCTTTTGGGCTTCTTTTAGGGGTCTCTTCAGTAATATTTTTACTGTTTGTTACAATGGCGTTGGCTAAGAAATATATGAAGTATCAAGGCAATTTTTTGGCGGCAAAAGTTGAGTCTGACATAAAAAAAGAAATATTTAGTCACTACCAAAAACAAGACTTTGATTTCTTTGATGAAAGAAAAATAGGTAGATTGATGTCTTATATTACAAGCGATGCATATAATCTTACTATTTTTATAAAAGAAATCCCAGAAACATTATTAGATTTTATGGTAAGATTCGTTGGCGTTATAGTGGTATTATTCTTAACGCTACCTGCTTTTGGAGCTATAGTATTTGGAGTTTTAACCTTTGTTTTGGCCATAGCGTTTTACTATATGCCCATAGTTCAAAAAAAGATTATTAAAGCTAAAGCTATTTATTCTAGATTTACCTCTAATTTAGAGGAAAGTTTGTCGGGAATAAAAACGGTTAAGTCATTTACAAACGAAAATAAAGAAATCGAAAAATTCGACGACGATATAAAAATGTATTTAAAAACCAGAAAGGATTCTTTAAAACTTTCTAGTAATGTAGAAGCTTTACTTAGCACTATAATAGTTGGTTTGGTGCCTATAATTACAGTAATATCTCTGTTCTTTATTTTAAACGGGCAGTCTACGCTCAGCGATTTGATAACATTTATGCTATATGCTGATATTCTTATTGGCGCGTTATTTGGAATGATTTCTTTATTAGATGGATTCAATGAAGGAGCAGCAGGTATAAAAAGAATTTTTGATATACTGTCTGTAACTCCTAAGATTGTTGATTCGCCCAATGCTGTTTCTATGAATCATGTTAAAGGCGATATAAAGTTTAATAATGTTGTATTTACTTATAAACCGGATAAAAACATTTTAAATGGTTTAAACTTTGAGATAAAACCGGGCGAGTATGTTGCTTTGGTGGGGCCGTCGGGTGCGGGTAAGTCGACCATATGTAATCTTATACCTAGATTTTACGATGTAACAAAAGGCGAGATATTAATTGATGATGTATCAGTAAATAACATAAAGCTTAAAGACTTAAGAAAAAATATAGGTTTTGTACAACAAGATACATTTTTGTTTTCCGGTACGGTTGAAGAAAATATAAGATACGGCAATTTGAATGCAACTAAAGAAGAAATTATTGAGGCTGCCAAAAATGCTTATGCAGATGATTTTATTCGTGAACTCAAACATGGTTATAATACGTCAATAGGGCAGAGGGGGACTAAACTTTCAGGCGGTCAAAAGCAGAGGCTTGCTATTGCAAGAGTATTTTTAAAGAATCCTCCTATTTTGATTTTTGATGAAGCAACATCAAGCCTTGATAATGAAAGTGAGTATTTTATTCAAAAATCAATGGAGAAGCTTGCTGAAAATCGTACTACAATCGTAATTGCACATAGACTTTCAACTATAAAAAATGCAAAAAGGATTTTAGTTTTAGATGAGGGTAGAGTAGTAGAAGAAGGCACACACGATGAACTTTTAAGCAAAAACGGGTTATATTCTGCGCTTTATAATATGCAGTTTAGGTCTTAAGTTTTGCGATAATAAAAAGCATTTTCATAAAAAATAGTCCGCTGAGATATTTCTATCTAAACAGCGGACTTTCGTCATTTTTGATTGGTGGAGATAAGCGGGATCGAACCGCTGACCTCTTGAATGCCATTCAAGCGCTCTACCATCTGAGCTATACCCCCGTAAGGCTGATTAAAACAACCTACATTGCCCATTATAAATAATTTTGCCGATAAAGTCAACCAATAAATTCAATTTTATCTGTTAAACCCTCTAAAAATGCTGTATTTTCAAGGCGTTTCGCCTGTTTTGTGTTCCAGCCTTATGTATTTTCCCTTGTTTTTGCCCTTACGAGCCGAAACAAGGGA
>CAYUTE010000252.1:0-4341 GCA_964447545.1 uncultured Eubacteriales bacterium | reverse complement strand
AAAATATTTAAGCCCATTTATATTCCTATAATGCACTTATCACACTTAATTTATATGAAAGGATGGTAGAATTATGCCAAAAAACACAGAAAAAAAGAACCCAGAAAACACCGTAATAGTAGAGGGTAATGTAATAGTTGCCTATTATGGAAAATCCATTCATGACAAGCAGGACAAAAATCGTATTGCTATTGATGTTAAGTCTGGCCTGGGCAACTTGAGAAAAATGTATACGGATGTATGTACATCTCCTTTACGTCCAAAATGGGAGAAAGACGAGACAGAAACTGTAGTCAATTTAAAATCTGTTTTCGATATTCCTTGCAGGGGTGTCGAAAATTTTACTGAGATTAATCCAGAAGCGCAAGTTAAAGTTAAAATCAAAGTTAAGGACAGTGGCATATATCCACAGGCTATTGTTGTAGCTAAAAATGGTAAACCTATTGATGCTTTTGAGGGAATGTAGAAAGGAGTACATATGAAAGATATTCTAAATGCAATTACTAACTACGGTTTTCCTTGCGTTATGTGCTTGATTTGTGCCTACTATGTCAAGTATCAAAATGACACGGTTGTTAAGGCAGTCGATGCATTAACTGAAGTTATTACTGAATTAAAACAGAAGTTGGAGGATAAGGTTAATGATTAAAGTCGCATATGCTTCTATATCTGAAAAAGGCACAATTCAAGGCAAAAGGGGCGACCAGTCTGGATATGAAGTTAAAATTGGTCTACATTACAATTTTGGTCAGCACATTTTAGTGAGGTTTAAATCTGTAGCAAATAGGAAAATGGCTGTTAAAATTGCTAAAATGCTCGTTAAAAATGAGAAAATCGGCTATTCTCAAAGTGATAGGTATTCCTTATATCATCAGTTAGAATCTATAGGTTGGGATTTCTCAAGACTTGATGAAATTAAAAAATGCAACACTGACTGTAGCATGATGATAATATGTATTATTAATTTAGTATTTAAGAGGGCTTTAATAACTGACGGTTATACTGGGAATATGGCAAGGATATTAGAACAGTTTCCTAATAGATTTGATGTTATTAAAAACTTCACATTCAAAACAGAACGGTCATATTACCGCTTGGGGGATATTGAGATACGTCCTTATCATCATGCTGTTATGATAATTGACAGATAAGAAAGGAGAATAAAAATGGAAGCAACACAGTTAAAAGATTTAGTTACTAAAGCTGTAGCACAAGCTACTGGGGGTAAAATTGAAGATTTAGCTACATTCAATTTGACCGATTTGGGGCGAGATGTGATTGACGCTGGACAGGTTGACAGCTTTGTTAAAGGCTTATTAAATATGTGTGGTAAAATTGTTGTCGAATCAAGGAATTACACTGCCGATTTACCAGATATTTTTATTGATGGATGGGAATGGGGCGCCTATTTAGAGCGAGTTTATCCCGACATAAACAGCTACGACGTTAATAATTCGTGGAACTTGGTGAATGGACAGGAATACCCAGCACACATTTTTTATCAGCCTAATGTATCAGCCAAGATTTTTGAGGAGTTGAAAACCATCGAGACACGAATCTCTATTGCGGGAGAGGAACAGATAAAAACTGCTTTTAATTCATGGGAGGAAATGAATCGCTTTACTGGTGGAATTATGCAGAGCATTGAAAATACCTTAGAGTTGGCGCTTGAGGAAATCGGAGCAATGCTCATTACTAGTGGCATTGCGATTTCCGACAAAGCTACAAATACCGCCATTCATTTAGTAACAGAGTTTAATACTGCTTTTAACCCCGCAACACCATTAACACAAGACACTGCACTACATTCAATACCGTTTTTACGGTTTGCAGTTGCCAAAATCAATCTCTATAAGTCATATTTTAAGCGAATGACTAAAGGTATTTTTAACAATGGAAATATTAATACATGGGCTAGGGGAGATAATCAGAAGCTCGTATTGCTTTCAGACTTCACAAGCAATTTAAAGACTATTTTACTTGGCTCATCTGAGACATTTAACCCAAGTGAATATTCACTGGGGGAGTACAAGGAGATTCCATGGCTTCAGTCGCCTGTCGGAGAGAATACAAAACTCACGATGGCAGATAATACTCATATAATGATTAGTGGCGACGCAAGTAATAAGTTAGGTATAGGGACAGAAGCATATAATAAGTCGGGGGCTATCGGTCTACTTTACGATTATCGTTCAATCGGAATGACAATGAACCGTCGTAAAGTCACGTCTGAATACACAGCTAGTGCTGACTTCTGGACATATTATCATAAGCTAACAGGAAACTACATTATTGATACCAATTTTCCTATGGTTGCATTTTTCTTAGATTAAATTGCGTCTTACAATTTCTATTGTTTCATGTGGAATGTAATGTTTCACATGAAACATTTTTAAATTTAGAAAAGGAAGTGATATATTTGAACATTGATATGATGGTTAACAAATCTGGAAATCCTGTAATTAATAAAGACTTGGTTTTTGATGAGAATAAAGATATCTATAAAGGATGTACTCTTTTAGATGATACATCTATTTTGAATCCATCAATTTTAATTATTCAAGTGCCATATGAAAAAATCTGCAAATATAATTATATGCGGATTCCAGCTTTTAATAATCGTTATTACTACATCACAGATATTATAGCAGTAAAAGGGCGGGGGGTTAGAGTAAATGGTCGAGTCGATGTACTTAGAACTTATAGAGATGATATATTAGCATCAAAACAGCTTATCAGCCGACAAGAGAACAAAGCTAACTATCTTTTACCAGATGCCTGCTTAGTACCTCATGCACAATCAAATTATACAGCAATCAATTTTGGCAAAAGTCTAAAACCAGATAGTAATAAGTATTACATTCAAATTGCAGAGGGGGTGTAAAAAATGGCAGACGTTGAAAACGTAGGACTTGATTGGACAAATCCACTTGAAGCAGTAAAAAACGAAAACTATAAAATGGTTATATTTACGAAAAGGAATGGTAATTTAATAAGTCCGTCAAGTGTCAGTATACCGAATACACAAATGGTTTTTTTTGTTTTTGAAACAAGGAATGATAATCATGTGGCATTGTTTAAAAATGGAGCGAATACATGGGCTATGACAGGTAAAGGAGAAATTAGAACTATATCTATTCACGTTTCAACCATGCAAATTTTTAATACCCCTTTACCTACTTCTTTTTTAAATGAAGATATGACTGTTAACTTATCTTTCGACAAAGTAAACAATGTGGCTACATTCAAAGATTCAAATACTTTGAAGCGCATTTATGACAATATTGTGTTTGACGTGCCCATAGATATAAATGCTATGGGACAAGCAAATTACAATAATATTCAGCTATTTTATGGCATGGTGTCAAAAGAAGTGTTCAATCCAGAATGGCATAAGGTTGACGACTTCAAAAATTTCATATCTGGAATGGATTCACAACTATGGGGTGGTATGGGTAGTGGATGGAATGCTTTCGACAAGCGTTATAGTTATGATTTTTTTTCAACTATCTTAGGTGGATATTATGGGCCGTTTAAAGATTCGATTCCTAAAAATAAAGATGAAATTTTAACTGAGTTACTATATAGCAATGATTATATAATACAGAATCAGCTATTTGCAACAAAGAGGGGATTAGTTTCTAGGTTTGGCGAAAATTACACACTTGACAATTATATTCAATCTTTTGTCACGTCGGAATTTTCGTTTGATTATTTGAAAAGAGTAATAAATTACGGGAATGCCTTGGTATATGATGATTCACAAGGTTTTTACAAATATTTTATTGACGGAACAAACGGTTTCAATGTACCAGACGGTACTGAATTAAAATGGGGGTATCTCAACGGAATCAACATCCTTGTTTTATCATCCGACGATGCAGAGGATAACAAAGCCCAAGCCGACGCATACATTGCAGACCCCGATAATTATACACCGCCCGATAATGCTCAAATAACAACGGTGGACAAAGACGGCCATCCAGATACCACAACGAAAGACGACAAACCAGACCCCGAAGATTCAAGTAAGGATAAAAACGACAATAAAGACAAGACAGATTTTCCTGCGACATGGGATTCAACAACAGGGGCAACCTTATATGAAATTACACATGACCAACTAAAAGAGTTTATAAATTATTTTTGGGGAAATGGAATCACTTCTGATGCGTCAATTTTACCATTTTTACAAGGGCTTTATGGCAATATTACACAGGCTGTTATGGGTGTCACATTTATTCCAATCGATTTAGAAATACCTAAGTCGGCTAGAAGTGTTAAGGTTGGTAGATTAGATACTAGTTTTACATGGAATGCTGTTGTCGATAACGTACTTAT
>CAYUTE010000251.1:0-2140 GCA_964447545.1 uncultured Eubacteriales bacterium | reverse complement strand
AAGATGCAGGTGCTTATGCAGAAGATTCAGTAAAATGGATTAGGGGCAGAAATGCCCCTTTTCTGAAAGAGGTGGTAATGTGTTTACAATGAATGGTATAACATGGGATGTTGTGTTTGTTTCTGCAAATAGCGAGAAATTAAGACGCTCAGACAATTCTGTTACTTGCGGAGTATGTGATTCTGGAGATAGATGTATCTATTTGTCTGATAGGTTGCGAGGTGCATTTCTCCGCAAAGTATATATTCACGAGGTGTGCCATTCTGCGATTTTTTCATACGGCATAAACCTTGACTTGGCACAAGAAGAATTTTTATGTGATTTTGTCGCAACATACGGCGATGAAATCTTTGCGGTTGTAAATAACTTATTTAAAATATTAAGGAGAATAGCATAAAATGGACATGGACACAATTATAGAAGAACTAATCAATATCAGACAATGGGTTGATAAGTGGGTGGAAGAAGTGAAAGAAGCAGAGAAAAATAAAGAAAAGCAGGCGGTTTAGGTGTCGCTTGCTTTTTCTACGCAGTCAATAATATATCCGCTTAATCCCTTAAATCCTTTTTCTTTTGCCATTTTAGACCATTCTTCCTTTTTCCCCTTTTTTGCCATAACTGTAATTCTATCATAATTTTTTTCGTTCCAACGGTTTTTTGCTTCTGATGAAGTTTTTGCTTTAGCCATATTATACCTCCGATTTTTTACAATATTATACTACTTGCAAAAGTATGTTGCAATACTTTATAAAGTATGTTATAATGAATTATAGGAAACATTTTGAAAGGTGGTAAGAATATGGCAAGTAGAAAAGATATAACAGGTCAGACATTTGGGTATTTAACAGCGATTGAGTACGACCATTTTGACGGAAAGAATAGCTATTGGAAATTTAGGTGCAAGTGTGGAAAAGATGTTATTCGTTCGTTAAAGAAATTGAGAGAAGCAAAAACTCCCAGTTGCGGATGCTACAAAGAAGAAATAAAATCAGAGGCACAAGCAAGGCGAGAAGAACAAAGTAAAAGGAAAAAGTACGCCCACGATAATGCAAAGAAAAACAAAGATTTGACGGGAAGCAAAATTGGAAAGTTGGAAATAGCTAAACTTTTGTCCGAACAATCTGGAACGGGTGCTGAATACCTTTGCAAGTGCGATTGTGGAAATACAGTCATAAAGAAGCAGGAATATTTGATAAAGTCAGGGAATAACCATAGTTGCGGATGTTCAAGAAAAAACGCTGCCAACAAGAATATTTCGAGAAAACGCTTGCTCGGAATATACAGAAACATAATATACAGATGTTGCAATAAAGATAGCGATGCTTATAAGTATTATGGTGGAAAAGGTGTTTGCATAAGCAAAATATGGTTAGGAAACAATGGTTTTGAAAAATTTTATCAATGGGCAATTCATAATGGCTATTCCGATAATTTAACAATAGATAGAATAGACCCGAATGGAAATTATACGCCAAGTAATTGCAGATGGGCAGATTACGAAACGCAAGCCAATAATAGAACTAACAATATACATATTTTTTATAACGGAGAGGAAATGACACTATCCTTATTTGCAAGGAAAATAAATGTAGAATATAAAAAGGCAAGAGAACTGGTTCAAAAATATTGTATGTTTTCAGGAGAATACATAGAAGAAAAATTAAAGTAAATTTTTTTCATACCCCCCTATAGCGTGATTTTATTTGAAAAATTAGGAAAAGTTTTGCGAAAAATTTCAAGGTAAAAGATTTTGATACCCCCCATATTGTTTCTACAATGGAAGTTTCGTTTCTGCGGAGGTCGGAAATTTTACCCCGATTTTCTCACGATTTCACAATTTGTTCGGGTGGTGTTCGGGTTATTATATGTACTAGATTTCTTTCGTCACGGCTTCCATGAACGGCCTGTCGATAAGAAACATGATATCTAAAGAATCTTTGTCTATGATATTTAGGTAGTACTTCCAACACTCTAAAAGCCCGCCGTTATCGTTGACACTTTTCTTTATCAGCTTTATCACACCTTTTGCGCTGTCTTTTTGCCAATCTAACATGTTTTATCCTCCTGTTAATCATTAAACATCGTTTATATACCCTTGTCGCTTGCATATATGCCCCATACAGCCCCCTTAATTGCTTTT
>CAYUTE010000250.1:0-3117 GCA_964447545.1 uncultured Eubacteriales bacterium | reverse complement strand
TATGTCTGCTTGTTTTAACATAAATAACGGTTTGTCTGTAATAGAAAACATTATTTTTTGCATAGGCTCTACTCTATAAGCCGTTGCTTCTGCATATGTCGCATACATCATAGGAATAATATCGCTACGGTTTAAATTTTGCTGTGCACCTTGCATTTGTTGAGGTTGACCCATTTGTGCTTGCTGTTGCTGGAAGCCGTTAAAAGCTTGATTTTGTGGGTTCGGTTGTATTTGAGGTTGCCCATAGTAAGTGTTAGGCATTTGAGGGGGTACATAAGCGTTGTTGTATTGAGTTCCGTTAGGAAAAGTGTAAAAAGGTTGACCGTAAGCCATAAAAAAATATCTCCTCGTCATTGTTCAACGCTTTTATAGCATAAAAAAATAAGAATGTACACCTACAAAAGATATACATTCTAATTTTTAAAGAGGTTTATTTAATTTTTGTTTAAGTCTACATTTTCGAATTCGTACTGATTTTTCGTCAACACATAACCTATCGGCTATAACGCTTTGTTTTGTCTTTTTGATAAAGAACTCAACCGCGAGGTTTGTGTTTTCTTCCGATAGTCGTAATTCCTTACAACGCGCGATTAATTCGCTTTCCGTACAACTATCAACGGAAAATACTTTTTTACTGTCAAACAAAATGCTTTCTGCATACATTATAAGCGGTATAACAGCGCCCACGCATATTGACCATACAAGGCTTAACTGCTTAGGTATACACAATATCGCTATTGCAAACAGAAAAGTCATTGTTGATACAGATATGCACTTTTGCGTTGTATTAAAATGTTTGATTTTCGGCATTAAAAATCGTGTAGAGAAATACCCGATAATTATGAATACGGCTTCAAGGAACTTTCCTATTACCCAACCAAACCCAAACACAAATAAAAAGAACGCCGTATAACCGCCTATAAGTCTTGCATAAAATTTAATTGTTATCTTTGTTTTTGCTTTCAAGCTCGGCTATCCTTTCGTCAATAGCAAAAATTTCTTGTTCAAGTTTCATTTTCTTTTCAACAAGTTTTTCTCTATCAACTTTAAGCTCTGCTACATTGTCTTTTTGAAACCACATAAAAAATGCGCCCATTTATTTCTCTCCTTGTACATAACAAAAATATAATATTTCCATTAATAAAACGTCAATTCCATATATAAAAGATATCAAAACCCCGCTTTCATAAACTATAGTTGTTTCAATTCCTTTTATATACATTGAAATTAATTGAAAAGCCACTAAAAAAAGATTAGCAACTACAATTTTCCAATAGCTTTTAAAATCTTTTCCTAAAAAAATCATTGGCATTATTATCCCTTGCCACACATCAAAAACAAGCCCCGCTGTTTTATTCCAAAATACTTTAATTGCCGTACCAACAAGTACTGTTATTAAAATAATTATAAACTGCCATAACTTGTATTTAATACGTTGTAATATGGATAATGTAAAGAAATAAAGCGATATAAAACAGTAAACGGCACTTATTATATAGTTAAGCCATAAATTTGTGTCAGCATAATCACATATCGCTATAAATCTTTCATTTTCGCATGCAATTTCAAATAAATTACCGCCGAATAATTTAATTACAAAACAAATCGCTAAACCTATCCAAGAAACTATTATTACTCTTTTTAAGTACTTTTTCTTGTCCAGTTTTTGTTCCATAATTGATTAAAGACCTAAAATAGCTTTAATTTGTGTTGCCCTGTTTTCGCTTTCAAGCTGTACGGCTTTTAACTGTGCGTCCCTTTCCGCAATAGCTTGCTCGTAAGCGGAACTTTCTACGTTTGCTTTTTTCCTTACCGCTTTAAGAACTTCAAGCTCCGTAGGCGATACGTTGTTTTCCGAAATAGCGTCAAGCTGTGCGGTTAAGTTGTTGATAATACTTTGGTATTTCGTCCGCTCTGTCGCGACAGCGCTTTCCCAATACTCAACTTTACCATAGCTCTTAGCAACTTCAATAAGATTAGTCGCTTCGGGGTCTTTACCGTTTGCGGCGCAAACATCGTCAAGAATTGTAATCACAATAGTTTTCATTCATCTTCTCCTTATAAATTTTTTAAATCATCTTCTTTGTATTTTGCCTTAGCTTGAACAGAAGCCTTAATATCATTGTTAATATTTTTAACAATTTCATTGGGCTTGTTGTCTGTTACAATGCTTTGAACAAAAACAGTTGTTAATATCTTCTTTCCAAGCAAGGCTAACCCATCTCGTAAAGCCGTGTTTTCGTAAACCCAGTAACAGAGTATCATTGATACTGCGTTAGCGCCGTACACGCTCCAAAAATGGCTGAAATCCAGCCCATTGCCAAGAATGGTAAATGCGGTAATGGGCAACACGACTACAAGGCTTGAAAAGGATAGTACGACTTTCCTAATCAAAGCATTTTTGATTTTGTTGATTAGGAATTTTTTAATTATTCCCATAACAAAAATAGCTATGCTCACGACCACAATACCTCCCAGCAAGAGGGTTTGCCAATTTGAAAGAAAATACTTTGCCGTTTCTTTCATAACATGCCTCCTAATTTTTTATTTAAATAACCGTTAATGGTTATTTAATGCCGCTATTTCAGCTCTTATTTTATCTCTCTCCGCTTTTACCTTAAACCATTCTTCGAGCGATAATTCACCCTCTGCGTAAGCAATTGCTTTACTGTCAGTTGCCCGCAACCTCATTTGCAACTGCATGCGTTTTAAAACGTTCGGGTTTTGTTGCCCGTGCATTGCTCTAAATTTTGCTAATAATTCTTGCTGTGTCATATTTTACTCCTTATGATTTTAATGCCAAATTTATTGTAGTAGTGTTTAATGTAGCTTCGCCAGTTTCAGTATTTACCGTGATATCATTTATAGTGACTGTACCGTCCACGTTAAACCCAACATTTCTATAAACAGCCACATTTGAAGTGGGCGTGGAATATAGATTGTATATATTATGGTTATATTCGAATACTATGCTTTGAGGGTTATTAGCAAAACTATAATCATACTCGTACCCGCCAAGCATATTCATATCCGCTGGAAAACTGTCTATGTTTATCAACCTTATAGCGTCCCTATATGCTAATTCACCAGCATAAATAGTTAAAACTTGGCCATTAT
>CAYUTE010000249.1:0-1979 GCA_964447545.1 uncultured Eubacteriales bacterium | reverse complement strand
ACGTGTTTAAAAAATAGGTTTATAATTCTCTAAATTATCTGAGTTGTCGATATAGTCATCAATTATTTTAATTGCTGACTCTGTACTGTAAACTACTACTGCAAGGTACCCTACACTGTTTGCATAATCTATAAATTCAATCTGATTTTTGGTTGGTTTATTTTTACCGACTTTCAGTTCGATGAAAAGCCCGTGATATTTTTTATTGGGAAGAGGTAGGAATATATCACTTACCCCTGATTTAACGCCTTGCTGTTTGAGATGTACGGCTTCTATAAAATTTCTTGATCCTCCGTTAGGGATAGCGAACATCCATTTCAAGTTTGGGAAATAGGACGCCCAGTTAAATAACATTTTTTGACAATCTGATTCTTTTAAATTAATATAATCTTTCATATCGTCATCACCATTTTCTACTAATCAATATTTTTTTGCTCTTGGGAACGCTGCCTTATTCTCTCGTTTAGTCTGCCCTTATTTTTTATATAGTATGCTTTATAATATTCAGCTCGGTTATGGTTATAAAATATTTTCCCTTCTTCTTTTGCTTTATAATATCTTGCTTTAGCCTTGTCAATTAACTTTTGCCGGTTATTCATATAATATCTTTTGAAATATTTTTGCCTTCCTCCCTTGCACGACTCGGTTGTTTTGTATTTTTTATACTGTCCCTCTTCGGGGGCAATAGGTATCCCTTCATTGTCTTCTTCATCATCTTCGTAAATACAATCTTCATACTGACAGTTGAAGCAATCTTGATTGCATATATATTTTGGCACCTTATATTATCTCCTCTTAAAAGAAAAAGTAAAGCCTAGTTGTTTTTTAAGTTTTTCTCTATCCACGAACGAACGTGCATACTCCGCCCTTCTTGCAGCTTCTGCTTTACATTTTTCGCATAGTAGTTGACCGTCATCTATTTTCTTGCAGCAGAAATAACAAAATCCGCTGTTGTATCTTAGGTCCGCTGGGATACACCCCTTTTTACGGTTGTGTTCTATACCCCTCCTTCTCTTTTTGATTAAACAATCTAAACAAAGTGTATGATTAGGGGCTGCATCTCTTTTCCCACAATCTTGGCAAACACCAAATGCAACTAATAAATCCCTATATCTTTTAATTCTTTTTCTGTTATGCTCTTTTTGTGATTCAGTACGTGGTGGTCTTTTCTTATGGTACAATGCAAAATACTCGGCACAAGTAGCACAGCTAGATTTCCCTCTGCGTGAATAATTTGTTCGGCAATACGGGCATATCCCGTGCGATTTGTACCAATAATAGGATTGTTTATTATATTCGGCTAGTTCTGATTTATGGTTCTCCCAATATTGTTTCCGGTATTCACGCATTCCCATTTTATGTCCCTCATAATATAGTTTTTTATATTTACTTATTTTTTCTCCATTTTTCTTTCTGTATTGTTTGTGATATTCTTTCAGCTTTTCTTTGTTTTGCTCACGGTATTGTTTTTGATATTCTTTATAACCACCAGATTTTTCCATTTTAATCATCTCTCCCAACGCTCTATTTTACCCCTAAAATCCCAAACATTCAAGTTATGCACTAGGGCGCCATATAAGCGCCTTTAATTACTTAGGCAACAAATTATACTACCCCCACGGGTAAAACCTCTTAAATCGAAAATTAGAGGGGCTTATGAGCATTCTACAAACAACCCTCAAAAATTAATTTCCCAACGTCCTCTTTTATCTTTTTGGCATTTGATTTTCTTCGGCTTTCACCTTTTACCGCAATAGGGATACACATTTCAAGGACCCTATCATATACCCTGCTATATTTTATGTCTGAGGGGTGTTCCATTTCATTTTTTGATAGATTTGTTGTAACAATAAGAGGTTTCCCGCTCCGGTACCGTGTGTCAATTAACTTTTGCCGGTTATTCATATAATATCTTTTGAAATATTTTTGCCTTCCTCCCTTGCACGACTCGGTTGTTTTGTATTTTTTATACTGTCCCT
>CAYUTE010000248.1:0-6192 GCA_964447545.1 uncultured Eubacteriales bacterium | reverse complement strand
AAGATATGGATAAACTCCGTAAGCTTAATGAGCAAGCTGCAAAGTCCGCCAACCGTATCAACATATATGATAAGCAGCTCCTCAGGCTTGCGGCTGCAAAACCAAATTGATAACGGTTTTGTCTTTTATATTGACTTTTTTTAATAAATATTATTTAATAAGCTAAAATATACTTATAAAGTAAAAAGGAATGATAAAAATGATTATTGAATTAAATGAAAAAAATTTTAAAACAGAAGTTATGGAAACAAGCAAACCGGTTTTAATTGACTTTTGGGCAACCTGGTGCGGCCCGTGTAAAATGCTTTCTCCGATAATAGATGAAATAGCAGACGAAAGGGAAGATATTAAATTTTGCAAAGTAAACGTAGACGAACAGCCGTCTCTTGCTGCTTTATTTTCCATAAGCAGCATTCCTACACTTATATATATAAAAAACGGAGAGACTGAGGGAGTTTATGTGGGTTACAGATCCAAGGAAGAGGTTCTTGAAATATTAAAATAGTTTTAGGAGCATATTGTAAAATCACAAAATTGCTTCAAAGACAGTATTTTGATAAATCGGCATAATCCGTGAAATATTTTATAACGGATGAATATATTTATTATATTGTGAAAAGTATTATCGGGGTGAATTATGACTGTTTTTTCAGTTATTGCAATGCTTGGCGGTCTTGCATTCTTTTTATACGGTATGAATGTAATGTCTTCCGGACTTGAAAAAATGGCGGGCGGTGCTCTTGAAAAAACACTGCAAAAGGTAACTTCAAACAGATTTATTTCCTTGCTGCTCGGAATGGGAATAACCGTAACCATACAGTCATCCTCAGCTCTTACTGTTATGCTTGTGGGGCTTGTAAACTCCGGTATATTGGAATTCGGTCAGACTATCGGCATACTTATGGGCTCAAACATCGGCACAACCGTGACGGCGTGGATATTGAGTCTTATGGGAATTGAAAGTGACTCCGTTTTAATGAATATTCTTAAGCCGAAGAATTTTTCTCCGATTTTTGCCCTTGTCGGCGTAATAATGTATCTTGCGGGAAAAAACGATAAAAAGAAAAGCATAGGCAGTATACTCATAGGCTTTTCAATTCTTATGTACGGAATGACCGTTATGTCCGAAACAGTTGAGCCTCTTGCTCAGTCCGACACATTCATTGGCATTTTAACTGCCTTTAAAAATCCTATTATTGCACTTATAACCGGCATTGTATTTACCGGAATAATACAAAGCTCATCTGCTTCTGTCGGAGTTCTTCAGGCTCTCAGCGTTACCGGTGCCATAAGCTACGGTACGGCTATACCGATAATTATGGGACAGAATATCGGAACATGTGTTACTGCTGTTATTTCAAGCATAGGAGTAAGCAAAAACGCCAAAAAGGTTGCGGTAATACACCTTGCCTTCAATATTATCGGAACCGTTATATTCCTTATACCATACTTTTGCATTGTATATTTTATTAACACAAGTTTTCTCGACACTGCGGTAACTCCGGTTACCGTAGCGGTGATCCACACGATATTTAATGTTACAACAACGCTGATTTTGCTTCCGTTTTCAAAACTTCTTGAAAAAATTGCAAATTTTGCGGTAAGGGACGTCTCCGATACAAAAGCGGAAATTATATTTGACGACAGACTGCTTACCGTACCGTCCGTTGCCGTTTCAAAAGTGTTCAGCTGTGCCGTAAATATGGCATTTTGGGCTGAAGAATCCGTAGATAATTCCATAACCGTATTAAAAAATTACAGCGAAAAAAAGGTACTTGCGGTACAGGAATGCGAAAAACAGCTTGACAAATACGAGGATACGCTAGGCAGCTTTCTTGTTAAGCTTTCAAAAACCGATCTTAACGATTCGGATATGCGTCTGATTACAAAAATTCTGCACACAATAAGTGATTTTGAAAGAATAGGCGACCACGCCGAAAGTCTTGCGGCTTCGGCAAAAGAAATAAATGATAAAAAAATACATTTTTCCGACGCTGAAAAGCGAGAGATTAATGTTCTTGAGTCCGCCGTTTCCGAGATTATACAGCTTACGGTGCTGTGCTTCGAAAAAAACAGCACGGCAACCGCAGCAAAGGTAGAGCCTTTAGAGCAAACCGTCGATAAGCTTATTGCTGAGATAAAAAGTCATCATATCGAAAGACTGCAAAAGGGAATAAGTCCCATACTGTACGGATTTATTTTAAATGATATCCTTACTGATTTCAGTAGAATTTCCGACCATTGTTCAAATATTGCCGTTGCGGTTATCGAAGCGGAAAAGGACAAGTTCGATACGCATAAGTATCTGAACAAAATAAAATCACAGTCGTCCGGAAGCTTCAGAAAAATGTATAATGAGTACTGTAAAAAATATTCTCTTAAATCAGAATAAAAAACCTAAAAACAAAAAAACTGAAGATTTTATTAATTAATTATAAGTTTTTCAGATAAAGCAAGGGGAGGTAAACTAAAAAACACACGAATTAAACAATATTCGCAAACATTTAATTATACAAAATGAATATTTTGTATAATTAAGGGAAGGGCAAATATTTGGAATTTCTGCTACAACCCTAGGAAAATAAGTAAGGTGCTTGCGGTACAGGAATACGAAAAACAGTTTGATAAATACGATGATACGTTCGGTTGCTTTCTTATTAAGCTTTCAAAACCGGATCTTAATGATTATAAGCGTATGATCTTTCAGTTTATGTATGCCTTAATATTATCACTTAATCTGTCAACTCCTATATAATAATTTATTTAATTTTCAATCTACTCTTCATAAAAATGTTATTATTATAATATTGCTTTTTTATTAAATAAAAATCTAATAAATCAGACGTTCATATATTATAAAATGCTTAAAATTATTTTAATAAAATAACTGTTTCGATATTTTTTTATTTTTAATTTCATTCTATAATTTTTTCGTTATTAAAACAGTATTTATAATTATAACAACACTTATAATTATGCACGGAGAAATTTATATTGAAATCGCTATCGTCTGCTGATATAATAAATCTGTAAAAAAGTAAATTTCCATTTGAATTATACAAAATATTTTGAGGCGCATTGTTATGAAATATTCTGAAATGACGGAAATTCCCGAAATAATACGTGAGTTTCTTTTATATATGCAAACTATCAGAGGAAAATCAGAAAAAACCGTCGGAGAATATTACCTTGATTTAAGAACTTTTTTCAGATTTTTAAACAAATCCCGCGGCCTTGTCTCCCCTGATGTTGATTTTGAAGAAATACCGATAAACAATGTAGACATTGAATACATAAAAACAGTTACGCTGATGGACGCCTATGAGTTTATGAATTTCTGTCTTTCAGAAAGAAGCAATAATGCTAAAACGCGCGCCAGAAAGTCCTGCTCACTTCGTATGTTTTTTAAATATCTGACCAATAAGGTCCAAAAATTAGAAAATAATCCGCTTGAACAGCTTGAAACTCCTAAAATAGGCAAATCTCTGCCAAAATATCTCACTCTGGAAGAGTCAAAGACCCTGCTTGAATCTGTTGACGGTCAATTTAAGGAAAGAGATTATTGCATAATTTCTCTCTTTCTTAACTGCGGACTTCGTTTAAATGAGCTTTGCGGACTTAATCTCGGTGATATCGACCAAAATAAAATAACCGTAACCGGCAAGGGAAATAAACAGCGTATCGTTTATCTTAACGATGCTTGCGTCAATGCGGTTAATATGTATCTTCCCGTTCGTACGGCAAAGCTTACCAAGGTAAAGGATAAAAATGCACTATTTTTAAGCCGTCTCGGTAATAGAATTTCAGATAAAACCGTCCAGCATATTATTTATCAGAATCTTGATAAAGCCGGTCTTGGCGGAAAAGGTCTGTCAGTGCATAAATTAAGGCACACCGCCGCAACGCTTATGTATCAATACGGTGGAGTTGATATCAGGGTTTTAAAGGAAATTTTAGGTCACGAAAATCTCGGAACGACTGAAATTTATACACATTTATCGGCAAAACAGCTTGAAAGCGCGGCAGAATCCAATCCGCTTTCGAAGGAAAAGATGAAAAATAATCCTCAAAAAAAATAATTACCCTTTTTATGTTGCTTAATTAAGGCAGCAAAAGATTTAACACGATTAAACGGAGAAAAACAATGGATGGATACAGTAAAAAAATTGTTGTGCTTATTCCGGCATATAAGCCGGCAAATGAGCTTACAGAGCTTGTTAATGAGCTTTTAAAATATGACAGTCTGAAAATAATAGTTGTAAACGACGGAAGCGGCAAGGAATTTAACAAAATCTTCTCTTCCCTTCCCGACTGTGTAACCGTTTTAACACACTCTGTAAATAAAGGCAAGGGCGAAGCACTCAAAACCGGATTTTCTTATATATATAAAAACTGCAAGGGCCTATGCTCCGGAGTAGTTTCCGCAGATGCGGACGGCCAGCACAGATACGGCGATATAATGAAGGTCGCATCGGAAATCGGAGATAATATGAGCCTTGTAATCGGCTGCAGACGATTCACAGGGTATGTGCCTTTCAGAAGCAGATTCGGCAATAAGCTTACAAAAGCGGTTTTTGCTGTTGCAACCAACAAAAAAATCTCCGACGTTCAGACAGGGCTCAGAGGCTTTTCTTTTGACCTTTTGCCGGAGCTTTTAAAAATGCCGGGAAGCAGATATGAATACGAAATAAATATGCTTCTTGAAGCTGCGCAAAAAAAATATAATATTACTGAGGTTGAAATCGAAACAGTTTATCAACCCGGAAATACTTCATCACACTTCAGTCCGATTAAGGACTCCGCAAAGATATATTTTTGTATTTTTAAGTTTGTTATTTCGTCTTTTACTGCATTTATAATAGATTATATTGCCGTCTTGCTGTTTACGGGAGTATTTTTAAAGATGTCGTTCGGACAAGCTGCCTCGGTTTCCGCCGCAGCAATTTTGGCAAGAATAATCAGTTCTTTTGTGAATTTTGTTATTAACAGAAACCTCGTTTTTAAAAATCGGGGAAATCCGATTACAACTGCGCTGAAATTCTATGCACTTGTCTCAGTTATGCTGCTTTTAAACATTGCGCTGCTTAATCTGACAAATGTAGTAATGAATATACCGCTGTGGATCGCAAAAATTTTAGTTGAGCTTCTTCTGTTCTTTTTGAATTATTTTATTCAAAGAAAGCTTGTATTCACTGATAAATGATATAAAACAGTCTTTACAATAATAAACCAAAACCACCTGAAAAATAAAGGGACTCTCAAAGTTTAGACAAAAGTAAATATTAAATTGCAAGAGAATGAGTTCGGATTGTACCGAACTCATTCCTTTTAGTTTTAATGAATATATTTTTTTAATTCATCAATAAAAAGCGTTAATGCTTTTGAATTTTTCACCAGTCCTAAAAGTAATCGGACAATTCATCAGGGATTGAGACTATCCCAACAAACTGCCTTTTGGGGGCAAAAGTCAATGCTTGCGGTACCAGTGCAATTTAAATAACTACTTCGGAGCAATGCCATTAATAAAATAATACTTCGGAGCAATGCCATCAATAAAAACAACTGATATTTGTCCGCTAATTGCATATGCCAAGAGTTCTGATTTGAAATCCTTAATATTTTCGAATGTTTCATCGTCTATATAATAGAGTTTATCAAAAAACTTTGAGCTACCGTTTTTACAATCAGAACTCGATCCAATTTTAACAATTTTATTTTTTGATACAATTTGGATTTCAATAATATCATTAACCTCTGCCATATAAACAATTTCATCAATAGTATATTGTTTGTTGTTAGCTATGATATCATCTGACAAAGCAGTTTTTTTTATCTGATTTTCATGCACCAGTGATAATTCATAAGCTGAAATGTATATGCAATATATACATACAATGCCTATAGCTGTACACAATATGCCAATCACAATATTAATCACTTTACTATCAATACGAAAAATATGGTCACGATAGATAAATATTATAATTAATGCTACGCAAATAATTATTTTAAGAATTGGGTATGCATAAGATTTAACGTCTTTATTAACATGAAAAATATCCATCTTTATTCTCCTCCTAATATGCCGGCAATTCCTTAACACGATCATATGCATGTTGTTTAATTCCATAATAGCGGGAATTGCAGTAATACAGACCGGTTTCAGAATCAAACATATAGCTGCGGTAACGA
>CAYUTE010000247.1:0-2502 GCA_964447545.1 uncultured Eubacteriales bacterium | reverse complement strand
AAGCTTACAATTAAATTAAATTCTGTAACCTACGCAATGAAGGCGGGGGCTTTACTGCGCAGTAAAAATATTAAATCAAGCGTTATTAAAAATCCGAGGCCTAAAAAGGGGGAGGGCTGCGGATATTTGCTGATAGTAAATAATGCGTCTGAGGGTGTACTGACGTATCTTATTGATAACGGAGTAGAAATAAAAGAAGCTGTGTGGGGTTGATGCTGTATTTCGACAACGCCGCAACAACCTATCCTAAGCCTGACTGTGTAATAAAGGCTGTATATAACTCGTTGTTTAAATACGGCGCAAACCCTGGAAGAGCTGGTCATTATATGGCAAATAACGCCTCGGAATTGGTATATACAACCCGTGAAAAGTCGGCAAAACTGTTTGGTGTTAACAATCCAGAAAATGTAATATTTACACCTAACTGCACTTACGCTTTAAACTGCGTTATAAAGGGATTGGCAAAAAAAGGGAGTCACTTTATTATATCTTCCTTAGAGCATAACGCCGTGGCAAGACCGCTTGAAACGCTTAAAAACAGGGGAATATGCACTTACAGCGTTGCGAAGGTGGAAAAAGACGATGAAAGCACCGTTGAAAATTTCAGAAAACTTATTCAAAGAAATACCGTAGCAATAATATGCACAGGCGCTTCAAATGTTTTCGGGAAAATGCTTCCGATAAAGAGATTATCCGAGCTTGCCCATTCAAATTCGTTGATTTTTGCAGTTGATGCGGCGCAGACAGCAGGTATAACAGATATAAATTGTCTAAGAGACGGAATAGACTTTTTATGCGTAGCCGCTCACAAGGGTCTATATGCGCCTATGGGCTTAGGACTTCTTGTTATAAACTGCGATATACTTCTTGAAACAGTCAGCGAAGGCGGAACGGGAACTAATTCCTTTTTGCTCACTCAGCCAGAAACGAATCCCGAAAGATATGAAAGCGGAACCTTGAGTATACCGCTTATTGCAGGTCTGTCTGCCGGTATAGACTATTTAAACAGGAATAAAATTCAAAATATTTACAAGCACGAAAAAGAGCTTATGAATTATTTATATTATGAGCTAAAATATATGAATAACATTGAGCTTTATACTGACTTTAGCTCTGAAAGAGAAAAATTTGTACCGTTGATTTCTTTTAATGTCAAAAACATACCGAGTGAAGAAATAGCACATCTGCTAAATAATTCAGGAGTAGCTGTCAGAGCAGGGTATCACTGTGCTCCGCTTGCCCATAAATCATATAATACAACTGATTTTGGCACAGTCAGAGTTGCTCCGTCGTATTTTACAGAAAAAAAGGATGTAAATTTATTGTTAAATTCAGTATTTAAAATTGCAAAAACTTAATATGTGTGATACAATATATTGCGATTATATTAAATGTTTGTTTTTTTGTTGTAATATATTGTATTTTTTTATTTAAAGGGTGAGACGATGTTAGGCTTTTTGCAGATTTCAGACACAATAGTTAATATAAAAAATGCCATTTTGGGATTTAACGGCATTTCCGATGTCCTCGATATTTTATTTGTAGGCTTCGTGATGTACGCCATTATTAATCTTATCAGAGATACCAAGGCTAGCCAGCTTGCAAAGGGATTTATTTTAATTGTTGTACTTTATGCCGTTGTTTCCGTTCTTAAAATGGAAGCAAGCTCTTATCTGCTTAACCTGATCTTTTCTAACTTGCTCGTTGTGCTTGTTGTTATTTTCTCGCCTGAAATCAGGCATATTCTTGAAAGCGTAGGAAAAAGCTCAGTTCAAAATTTCGGTATTTTTTCTTTGAAAAATAGCTCTGACTACAAAACAAGAGAGAGCATTAATAATATGATTGATTCTGTCAGCCGTTCCTGTTCTGAAATGAGCGACAAAAAAATCGGTGCGCTTATTGTTTTTGAGAGAAACACTCTTTTGGGTGAAATAATAAAAACGGGAACCGCCGTTGACGCTGAAATTTCAACTGAAATTATAGGAAATATATTCTTCCCGAAAGCTCCTCTTCACGACGGAGCAATGATAATCAAGGATTACAGAATATGCGCCGCCGGTTGTATTTTGCCCTTGACTAAAAACAATAATGAAGTCAGCAGCGCCCTCGGAACTCGTCACAGAGCGGCAATAGGTATGAGCGAGCAGAGTGACGCATTAGTAGTTGTCGTTTCCGAGGAAACAGGCTATATTTCCGTTGCTGAAAAAGGAACTCTTACAAGGGGTATTTCAGACGGTGATTTGCGTGAATTACTCAGCAAAAAATTTGCTTTAGAGCAAAATAACGATAAAGGTATTTTTAAAAACTCAAAGAAAGGGGAGCAGAAAAAATGAGCAATGAAACCAAAAACAAATTCTCACCTTTCTCTGTATTTAATAACAACAAATTTGTTCTTGTATTTTCGCTTCTTGCTTCTTTCTGCCTTTGGCTTTGGGTTTCTATCGAAAAAAGTCCGGTGATTGAGCATACGGTTCTTTCTGTTCCCGTTCAGATAAATCTTGA
>CAYUTE010000246.1:0-4515 GCA_964447545.1 uncultured Eubacteriales bacterium | reverse complement strand
TCGTTTGTCACTCATGGTTTATTCTCCTTTTCCTTTTGTGATTATAGTATAGCATAGACCGGCTTATTTGTCAATAGGTTTTGGGAAAAAATACTTAATTAAATTTTTAACAATTTTCATTCGCAAATTATCACTTTAGCATGTTAAATCGAAATTCCGGCCGCAGCGGTGGAGAGCGGCCGGGCGACGCTTTAGCGCAGTGAAGTATTAAAGCGTTGAAATAAAAAAAAGACCCCTCTTATTCAGAAGGGTCTATGCCGCAGAGGGCTAAGACAGCAGTAAGACAAGTAAATGCATTACGTCCCATGTAGTTGGGAATCGCGTGAAATACATTAGGGTATAATGTGTATATCCCACTTTGGAGTGTAGCGCATTGGTCGCCTTTGCAGTCTGTGCATATAATTGAAACGAATGAATCCACTCCACCATTGTATGGAGTAACTTGTGCACACTCTTCAATAACCCTTTTACCTTGCTCGCCCCATTCATTAACCAAATATTCTTGAGAACTCCTAATTAAATCATAAGTAATCATTTTAATCTTCCTTTCCCTTTTGTGATTACATTATACTATAAAAGAAAAGGGCTGTCAAGCCCTTTTTCTTATTTCTTTATAGCAAGTAGAGCGACAGGGCCGTTATAACGCCAACACCATCTTGAATTAAAAACGTCCCATTCTGTCATTTCCTCAATGGTATAACTCGAACCTCTTTTGTGATACCATCTCCCATTTGCGGCTTTCTTGATGTAATGGAAATCACCATCAGAAGAAATTCTAAAAGCAACTGCTCTTTCAGTCTCTTTGTCTAAATCTTCCAGAGCAGGGAGTACACGCAACTTGCCATTGAAATCTTCAATCATCTTATTGACGCAAATCATAGTCTTTGCGAATCCCTCTGTTGGAGAACTAAAACTATAATTGTTACAACCGAAACAGTCTCCATCAGTATCATGCGGGCAGTACCATGAAAAAGTTTCAAGAGCATAACCAGCGCAGTTATAAGCATCTTTCGCGGTATTCCTAATGTTGCGGTTATTCTCCCAATTAAAAGGGTCTACACAGTATTTTCTAAACATTTTTGAATCAGTTCCTTTCCTCTTTTGTGATTAAAGTATATCACACATTTAATCACTTGTCAATAGGAAAAATAAAAAAGTGAGGATTTTTTAACCCTCACCTGCAAGTCCATAATAGTTCCTCTACATACCTATAATCGTCTACGCATGTCACATGCTCACGGCAGAAGTCATTAAACTCTTCCTCGCTAATAAAAGCGCTCCCGGTTTTGCGTTCAACCATGGCAGTCCAGTCATTGTAAATTTCATCATAGTTCATTTTTAGGAATCCCCTTTCGTTCTTTGTGATTATAGTATAACATACAACCGGGCAAATGTCAATAGAAAAATAAAAAAAATGTGAGGATTTTTAATCCTCACATTCCGCCCATTCCGCGAGCAGTTCCCACATAGCCGTGTATTCCTCATAAGAAGTAGCGTAAATATTGCAGAAATCATTGACATCGTATTTACTGATAGGCGCGCCGTTCTTTCCCTCTACAAAGTTAATCCATGCATTGACAAATTCTTCTAAAGTCATTTTTGAGTTTCCCCTTTCCTTTTTGTGATTTAAGTATAACACATTATTTCATAAATGTCAATAGAAAAAATAAAAAAAATCAAGGGTTTTTAACCCTTGATAGAATATTCATAATACTCATCCCCAAAAGCAACATCATTATAAAGAGTGGCTTTCAAAGTTCCTTCCTCGCACAACTGCCGCAAGGGAATCAGAATCTCTCTCACAGGGGCGTTAATCATTTGTGCAATTTGCTCTTTCGTTTGATTTCTCCGCTTGCATAAAGCCTCACAAATGGCTCTCCGGATGTGGACTTCTCTTTCGCGTTTCATAGATTCTTCAAATGTCATTTTTAAATTTCCCCTTTCCCTTTTTGTGATTTAAGTATAACACATAACCGGGAGAATGTCAATAGGTTTTTTAAAAAAAAATAAAAAAAAAATTAGGTGGTTATTAGCAACCACCTAATTCTGCGACAACCTCTCCTGTCATGCGGCTAATGACAATCGCGTTTTCTGCATTAAACCTATGTGCCCAATCCACCATCTTTGCCCGAGCAGTCCATACGCTGTCAAAGGACAGGCAAGCCTCATTCCACTTGTTATTGATAAGAAGTTCGATAGCGTACATAGTTTTTAATCTCCTTTAAAAGTTTTATTTGTTTTCCCTTTGTGATTATAATATACCACAAGTCCGGGCAAATGTCAAGAGTTTTTTTAAAATTTTTTTAAATTTGTTACGCTTTAAATCGCTAAAGTGCCAGGGTTCTGGGATAGAGAGAGTTGTTAAAAATTTAACAATTTTCGTTTGCAAATTAGCGCTTTAGCGTACTAAAGCGAAAAACGCGCCGGCTCGGGCGTGGGCGGCGCGCTGGCACTTCACCGCACTAAAGTGCTAATGCATTAGAATAAAAAAGAAGGACTTCTTAAAAGTCCTTCAAACCCAACAGTGGGAGCAGATCGTCATAATCTTCTTTCAGCGCCAGAGTAATCATGCGGATTGCTATCTTATAAGCAATACGCGCTTGCGCAGGGCGGTCATAGTCTTTTGCTCTTTCTCTAAGAGCGGAGAGAGTAAGTTGCATAAGTTCAAGTTGCTTATTATTCATTACTTTACTTCCTTTCTTATTATGGCTTTAATGTAGTATCTTCTCTACTGGATGTCAAGCTATTTCATAAATTTCTTCATAACCATCATTCCAAACCATTTTTCCGTATTTTTCATCCGCGCTAATAAACTCTTCATAGGACACTCCCATTGCAGAATACTCACTTATTTTAATCCATTCAGAAGTCATTTTTAGTATCTTCCTTTCCCCTTTTGTGATTACATTATATCACAGTCCCGGGAGAATGTCAATAGTTTTTTTAAAAAAGAGTGAGGATTTTTTATTCCTCACTCTTTTAATTCTAATTATTAAGAATCTTCTTCCCATTCTCTAATAATTCTTTTAATCTTTTCAACTGCTATGTCAAAGTCTTTTTTATAGGTGTATTCCCACGATTTAACATTATGTCTGTACATGTCTGTTAGATACCAACTTAAAAGTCCGTCCCGCTTCGCTTGTCCCCATCCACCAGCGAACCAGATTTTATTGTCTCGAATAATAATAACGTAACATCTACGAGCGCAAACATTGGATTTCATTTCACGATAGAGCCTATCATTAATAGTGTGTAAGTCTTTCATTTTATTATCTCCTTTTCCTTTTGTGACTACATTATAACATAACTCCGGGCTTTTGTCAACCACTTTTTTAAAAAAAGAGCGGTAATTTTATACCGCTCTTGCTTCAATGTAACGCTCTTCATCATTTACAGAAATTACAAATTTCTCATCAATGTAGTAGTAATAAGTATCGCGCTTTTGCAGTTCCCAAAAGATGTAAAGCATGTCATTCATCCATGTTTTGAAAGTCGTTTCAAATTCAATGCCGAAGCACTCATTGATACCAGTGTATAACCCCATTTCATTCTCAACCAGTTTGCCATCTTCAATCAGTGCGAAAGACCAAAGTCCAAGTTTATTAGTATCCATTGTGTGTTCCCCTTTCCTTTTTGTGATTTAAGTATAACACAAGCCCGGGCTTTTGTCAATAGTTTTTTTAAAAAAAGAGGAAGATTTTTTTAATCTTCCTCTGCTTCATGGATAATACCATTTAGAACATACACGACAGTCTCTGCCCCGTCATACTCAAATACATAGATGTCAGTAGCATCATCAGGAATATTGAGTACACATAAATCACCGCTATAGTCAGGACTTTCGACGATAGCAATCAATGCAGGGTCTGTGCGGATTTCGCGGCTGTCATCCCAATTATATTTTATTCCATCATGTGAATCAAAGTATTCCTTCGGAAGCTCGAATCCCCCAAATACACAATTAGCAACATACTTCATTTTTTTAAAATCTCCTTTTTCTTATTTTGTAATTGTATTATAGCACAAATTTAAATAGATGTCAATAGTTTTTTTAAAAGAGGAAGATTTTTTAATCTTCCTCTTCCTTTATTATGTGAATCTCCAATTAGTGGTAGCAGGCTTGAAGAAAGAATCAATCTTCACGACATAACTACCAGTGCAGAAAACAAACATACCAGCCTCGCAAGTACCAGTGTTCTTATAGTCATTCCAGTATGCCTTAGCTTCCTCATAGGTGTCAAAAGAAGCCGCTTCATCCCCGAAGGTTGAATCAAAGAACGTTACAACATACAGTTTAGTCATTGTTATTATCCCCTTTCCTTTTGTGATTTAAGTATAACACAAGCCCGAGTGTTTGTCAATAGTTTTTAGGATTTTTTTTATAATTATTTTTTTAACAAACTATTTGGCTTTCTTTTCTTTAGCACTTTAGCGTGGTGAAGTTAGGGCCGTTAGCGAAGGCCAGCCCTCTCGGACTGACCTTATTTTAATTATGCAATTCTTGTGGCTCTTGCA
>CAYUTE010000245.1:0-8416 GCA_964447545.1 uncultured Eubacteriales bacterium | reverse complement strand
AATAACAGTCTTTCTTTGTGTAATTTGTCTTTGTAATGCTGCATGGAATCACTTTGCTTTTTAATGGTTTCTGGAGTAGATAGATATTTCCAAATCGCTCCATGTTTCCGTGATGAAGATGCAAGAGCTGACCGTTCACCGGGTGAATTTTATCAATTAGACTATGAGATGTCTTTTGTAACTCAAGAAGACGTTTTTAATGTTACTGAAGATGTAATTTATGAAACATTTACCAAGTTTTCGGATAAAAAAGTTTCTTCTAAACCTTTTAGACGCATTCCTTATAAAGAATCCATGTTGACTTATGGTACAGATAAACCTGACCTTAGAAATCCTTTAAAAATTATTGATGTCAGTGATATTTTTGAAGGGTCCGGATTTGCAGCATTTGATGGCAAAACTGTACGTTCTATAACTGTACAAAACTGTGCCGGAAATCCTCGTAGATTTTTCGATAAGATGAATGACTATGCTTTAGAAATAGGCATGAAAGGATTAGGATACATTAAAGTTACTGAAACCGGTGAATTTAATGGTCCGATAAATAAATTTATCCCAGACGAAAAGCGTGAAGATTTGATATCTAGAGCGGACTTAAACCCCGGCAGTGTTGTTTTCTTTATAGCTGATAATGCTAAATCGGCACCAAAATTTGCGGGTCAAATCAGAACTGAACTTGCCAATAGATTGGATTTAATTGATAAAAGCAAGTTTGAATTTTGCTTTATAGTTGATTTCCCTATGTACGAACAAGACGAGGAAACAGGTAAAATCATATTTACTCATAATCCGTTTTCTATGCCTCAGGGAGGTTTAGATGCACTTGTTAATAAAAATCCTCTCGAAATTCTAGCGTATCAGTATGACTTAGTATGCAACGGAATTGAGCTTTCTTCCGGAGCTGTTAGAAATCATGACCCGGAAATAATGATAAAGGCTTTTGAGATTGCAGGATATAATGAAGAAACCATAAAAGAAAAATTTGGAGCTTTATATAATGCATTTAAGTTTGGAGCACCTCCGCACGCAGGAATGGCACCGGGTGTGGACCGTATGATAATGCTTTTAACCGATGAGGAAAACATTAGAGAAATTATAGCCTTCCCGATGAATAGTAATGCTCAGGACGTTATGCTTGGTTCTCCGAACGAGGTCACAGAGCAACAATTAAGAGAAGTTCATATAAAAGTAAGAAAGCAAGGAGCGATTTAATATGATAAGTAAAGAAGAAGTGCTTAATATTGCAAATCTTTCTAAGCTTTATCTTGACGAAAGTGAGATTCAGGACGCTCAAAAAGAGATGGACGGAATGATAAATTTTGCAAATCAGATTAATGAGCTTGGTGTTAATCCTGAAGATGTAGAAAATGTTGGTGATATTTTCAATGCTTTTCGTGAAGATGAGATTAAACCATCGTATCCGCAGGAGAAAATTCTTGAAAATGTAGATGGTGGCAGAAACGGCTTTTTCTACGTAAGCAAATCCAATTAGTTTTATAACGGAGGTTAAAATTAATATGTGCGCTAAAAAGCGAGGAATAATTAAGCATATAAATGAGCTTCTTTCAAAAAAAGAGATTTCTTGTGAGCAGCTTACAAAAAAGTATTTAGACGAAATTCAAAAAAGTGATTTAAATGCTTATGTTAATGTTTGTGAAAAAAGTGCAATTGAATCTGCAAAAAAAGTAGACGAAAAAATTAAATCCGGCGAAGAGTTACACACTCTTGAAGGCGTCCCTATGACGCTTAAAGACAATATTTCTACAGATGGAGTAGAAACCACTTGTTGTTCAAAAATTTTAAAAAATTATAAGCCAATATATGATGCCTCTGTTTGGGGCGCTTTAAAAGATAAAGGTGCAATAATGCTTGGCAAGACCAACATGGACGAATTTGCTATGGGGTCTGCTTGCGAAACGTCCTGCATTGGTAGGGCTAAAAATCCGCATAATAAAGATTATGTAACAGGGGGTAGTTCCGGTGGCGGAGCTGCGGCTGTTAGTGGAAACATAGCAGCATATGCCTTGGGTTCCGATACCGGTGGCTCTATTCGCCAGCCGGCAAGCTTTTGCGGAATAGTTGGGCTTAAACCCACATACGGAAGTGTTTCACGTTATGGGTTGATTGCGTATGCTTCCAGTCTTGACCAGATTGGGCCTATTGCTCAAACAGCAGAAGATGCAGCAATTGTTTTTGATAATATTTCTAGTTATGACCCAAAAGATTCAACCTCAAACCCTTATGCCAGAATAAGTGCCTGTGAACACCTAAACGATAGTTTAAAAGGCTTAAAAATTGGTATTCCTAAGGAATATTATGATGGCGTTGATAATGAGATAAAAGAGTCGATTGAACAAGCCATGAAAGTTTATGAGGGATTGGGTGCAACAGTTGAGTATTTTGATTTCCCACAAGTTAAGTACTCTTTGCCTGTTTACTATATTTTGGCTTGTGCAGAGGCGGCATCAAATCTGGCTAGATTTGACGGAGTTCGTTATGGCTTTAGAGTGCAGAATTATAAAGATATAAATGAAATGATGTGTAAAACTCGTAGCGAAGGTTTTGGCGACGAGGTTAAACGTAGAATATTGCTTGGAAATTATGTTTTAAGTTCCGGCTATTACGATGCTTATTATAAAAAAGCTCAGAACTTGCGTTTAACAATAATAGAGGCATTTAAAGCTGCTTTTGATCGTTTTGATGTTTTGATTACTCCAACATCTCCGGTAACGGCATTCCCCGCAAACAAGAAGTATAATAATCCGCAAGAAATTTATCTTGCCGACATTTGTACTGTTCCTGTAAATATAGTTGGTATACCGGGTGTTTCCGTTCCTTGCGGTTTTGACTCTAAAAAATTACCAATAGGTATGCAAATTTTGGGGTCTAAATTTAATGAAGCTAAGATTTTAAACGTAGCACATGCGTATGAGATTGCAACCGATTATGCAAATAACAGATGTTTGGACACGGGGGTAGTATTATGAGTTATGATTTAGTTGTGGGACTTGAAACCCATGTTGAACTTTTAACTAAAACAAAAATATTTTGCTCCTGTGCAAATAAATTCGGTTCTGAGCCAAACACAAACTGTTGCCCTATTTGCTTAGGTATGCCTGGCACACTGCCAAAACTTAATCACGAAGTCGTAAATTTTGCTATAAAAGCCGCTTTGGCACTTAATTGTGAAGTGAATTTAGTATCAAAAATGGATAGAAAGAACTATGTTTATCCGGATTTAGCAAAAGCTTATCAAATATCGCAGTTTTATATGCCTATTTGCAAAAATGGTTACATTGAGCTTGACAGCGGCAAAAGAATTCGTATAAACCATATTCATATGGAAGAAGACGCCGCCAAAATCGTTTATAATAACGGTGATGTTTGCGTAGACTATAATCGTGGCGGGGTGCCGCTTTTAGAGATAGTTACCGAACCTGATATAAATTCTGCGCAAGAGGCTAAAGAGTATATTGAAAAGCTGCAGAACTTGCTGAGATATATAGGTGTATCGGATTGCAAAATGCAAGAAGGCTCAGTTAAAAGTGACGTTAATGTTTCTGTAAGACCTGCGGGCAGTAATACCTTTGGTACTAGAGCAGAAATTAAGAATATGAATTCAATAACATTTATGACAAGAGCCATAAATTACGAGTATGAAAGACAAATTGACGTAATAGAAAGTGGCGATAAAGTTATACAGCAAACCCTTCGTTACGTTGAGGAAACCGATTCTACCGAACCCATGCGTAGTAAGGAAGATGCTCAGGATTATAGGTATTTTAAAGACCCTGATTTGGTAAGTATAGTTTTAAAAGAGGAAGATATTGAAAAAATCAGAAAGTCACTTCCTAAACTTCCTAATGAGCGCTTTAAGGAATATACTCAAAAAATGGATATATCTGAGAAAGATGCTTCTCTTTTAGTAAAGTATAAGAATGTTTCGGATTACTTTGAAGAGGCTTCAAAGGGAATTAAATCTCCTAAAATCATTTCGAATTTTATAATTGGGCAAATATTTAGAACATTGGAAACCGAGGCTCAGAAAGAAGAATTTAAAATTTTAACCACTCCTGTTCAATTAAATAAGTTGGCGGAGTTGGTCGAGTCCGGAAAACTCAATATGAATTTGGCAAAAAAAGCTCTCATTAAAATGTTGGAAACAGGTAAAGGGGTAGAGGAATTTGTTTCTGAGGCGGATATGAAAGGGATTTCTCCCGAAGAATTGGAAAGCATTTGTAAAATGGCAATAGAATCTAACCCTAATGCCGTAAAAGATTACCTTGGCGGAAAAGAAAAAGCATTAAAAGCATTGCTTGGATTTGTTATGAAACAAACACGTGGTAGAGGTAACGCCAAAGAAATAGAAGAGGTCTTAATAAAGTTAGTTAAAAGTATTTAATATATGTTTAGCCAGACCGGTAATTGCAGGTTTGGCTATTTTGATATTTTATTTTTATACATCTAAAAAGCCAAATTGTGTAATTTGAACTAATTAGATTTTATTTGATAGTTGCATAATTTTTGACATTGATATATAATTTAATTGATATTTGTATGTTTAATTAAAATCAATTAAGTTAATATTAAATCCCATTTATTTTGGAGGAGTTTTATGATATCAGCAGGCGATTTTAGAAACGGAACAACTTTTGAGCTTGATGGAAATGTAGTTTCCATAGTTGAATTTCAACACGTTAAACCCGGAAAAGGCGCAGCATTTGTTCGTACAAAAATAAAAAATGTAATAACCGGCGCTGTAACAGAGCGTACATTTAACCCAAGTGATAAATATCCGGAAGCATTTATAGAAAGACGCAATATGCAATATCTTTATAGCGATGGCGATCTTTACTATTTCATGGATAACGAAACTTTTGAACAAATTCCTATTAGTGGATCTGTTTTGGGTGATAATTTTAAATTTGTTAAAGAAAACATGGAATGCAAAGTTCTTTCATATAAAGGAAGCGTTTTTGGCGTTGAGCCACCTCTCTTTGTAGAGCTTGAGGTTACTCAGACTGATGCCGGCTTTAAAGGTGACACTGCTACAAATGCAACCAAACCTGCCGTACTAGAAACAGGAGCGGAAATAAAAGTACCTTTGTTTATAGAAGAGGGCAATAAAATAAAAATTGATACACGTACCGGTGAATATCTGGAACGTGCTTAAGATAAAATACATAATGAGTAAAATATAAAATTGGTTTGGAGGAAAGAAAAATGACAATTAAAGAAAAAGCAGCTTATGTTAAAGGATTAGCCGAAGGTTTAGAACTTGATAATGACAAAAAAGAAACCAAGGTAATAAACGCAATAATGGATTGGATGACAGATATTTCTACATCTTTTGGAGATTTAGAAGAAGATGTTGATGATATTTGTGAACAAATGAGCGTTTTAGACGAAGATCTTTGCGCAGTAGAAAACGAAGTTTTTGATGAAGACGATTGCGATTGCTGCGATTGCGATTGCTGCGGTTGCGATGATGAGATTTATGAAGTAAAATGCCCGGTATGCGGTGAAAAAACTTGTTTTGATGAAGACACTCTTTGCGATAGAGAGATAAATTGCCCAAATTGCGGAGAATTATTGGAATTTGATTTTGAATGTTCGGACGATGGCTGCGTATGTGGCTGCGGCTGTGGCTCTGACTGTGATTGCGGCGAAGATTGCGCATGTGGCTGCGGCTGTGGCCCTGACTGTGATTGCGGCGAGGGTTGCGCATGTGGCGGAAATTGCGATTGCGATGACGATTGTAACTGTGGTTGCCATTCTGATTTAGGCGAATAAATATAATTTTGTGTGTAAAGCATCTTGTTAGTATGGCAGACTATAATTTATATTTGTTAACTTTATGCGCAACTGAGTTTTAGTTGCGCATATTTTTATAAAATCGGCTATAAGTTTGAAAGGAATATCAAAATGAAAGTATTTTGGAAATATTGTGTAGTAATAGCGCTTATAGTTGTGCCTTCTTTGATTATTTTTAAAGGTTGCTCTTGTGATGTTCAAAATACAGATGATGTTTTTTGTGTAGGAATGGAGTGTTCATATGCTCCTTTCAATTGGACTCAGCCCAATGATAGTCACGGCGCGGTAGAGATTTCTCCGGGTTGGTACGCAAGCGGATATGATGTATATATAGCAAAATTTATAGCTGAAAATATAGGCAAAAAACTTAAAATTCTTAAAATCGATTGGGACGGATTATATCCGGCTTTAACTTCAGGGAAAATAGATGTTATAATTGCAGGTATGTCTGCGACTGAAAACAGAAAACAAAGTATGGATTTTAGTGATAATTATTATGATTCTAATATAGTAATTGTGGTAAAAAAAGACGGCGACTATGCAAATGCTAAAAGTTTAGAAGATTTCGCAGGGGCTCGCATTACAGGCCAGCTTAGCACTGTTCACTACGATTTTATTGACCAAATTAAAGGCGTAAAAAAGTGTGTTGCTATGGAAGATTTTTCTGTTATGGTTTCAGCCCTAAGTGCCGGGAAAATCGATGGCTACGTAAGCGAGCGACCGGCAGCCATGATTGCTACGCATACTAATCCCGCTTTGAAATACATAGAGTTTGAAAAAGGTAAAGGCTTTAATTATTCTCAAGATGAGGTTTCTATAGCAATTGGTGTGAGAAAAGGGGATAATGAACTTAGAAATAGTATAAATAAAGCTCTTTCTAAAATTGATGCGGAAACAAGAAAATCTCTTATGGAAAAAGCGGTTAAATATCAGCCTGCAGCTGCGCAGGATTAAAAAATAGGAGGTGGGGGAACATAAATATGAATAAAACTTTTTTTGAATGGATATATTACATACTTAGCCACTATGGGAACTGGTTTTTGCAGGGCACGGCAAATACTCTGATGATATCGTTGGTAGGCACTGTTATAGGTTTTTTGATAGGCCTTGGACTTGGAGCATTCAAAAAACTTCCTACCCCACAGGGAAATTTTAGGAAAATCACAATTGGATTTATAAATTTTTTGATAACTTGCTATGTTGAGGTTTTCCGTGGAACTCCTATGATGGTTCAAGCGATAGTTATGTATTTTGGTACACGTGAATTTATGGGAATTGATCTTGACCCCATTTTAGCAGGAGTTTTGATAGTTTCAATAAACACCGGAGCATATATGGTAGAAGTTGTAAGAGGCGGAATTGAGAGTGTGGATCCGGGTCAAATGGAAGCGGCTAAAGCTATAGGTATGACACACGGCCAAGCCATGCGATATGTAATTTTGCCGCAAACTATAAGAAATATTCTACCTGCAACCGGAAATGAATTTATTATTAACATTAAAGATACCTCGGTGCTAAATGTTATATCGGTTACAGAGTTATTCTTTGTTACTAAAACTATAAAAGGCGATATTTTAAGGACATATGAAACATTTTTGATTGCAGCAGCCATATATTTTGTTCTTACTTTAACAGTAACTAGACTTTTGAAATGTCTGGAAAAACGTATGGATGGGTCGAACGAATTTATACATGCATCTTCCACAACGCCAAATCTCTTTGTTAAAAAGTCGGGTGATAAAAAATGAGTAAAAACATTATAAAAATTAAGAATTTACATAAGTCTTTTGGCGGAAACAATATCTTAAAAGGTATAGACTTTAATATTAACGAAGGCGATGTATCATGTATAATCGGGCCTTCAGGTTCGGGTAAGTCTACTTTTTTGCGCTGCATAAATTTACTTGAGCGTCCAACTCAAGGAGATATAATTTATAAGGGGCATAATGTTCTTAGCAATAATTATAATGTAGATAAATATCGTTCACATGTTGGAATGGTGTTTCAGCAATTTAATCTTTTTAATAACCTAAATGTACTGGAAAACTGTGTTGTCGGGCAAGTTAAAGTTCTAAAAAAGAATCGTGTAGATGCAGAAAAGAACGCTCTTAAATTTTTAGAGAAAGTTCAAATGTCTAAGTTTGCCAATGCCAAGCCGCGGCAACTTTCCGGCGGTCAAAAACAGAGAGTGGCAATAGCCAGAGCGCTTTCAATGGATCCTGAGGTTTTGCTTTTTGATGAACCTACATCTGCGCTTGACCCTGAAACAGTAGGAGAGGTTCTTAAAATTATGCGAGACCTTGCAAAATTGAATATGACTATGATAATAGTTACTCATGAAATGGCTTTTGCAAGAGAGGTTTCAAATCGTATAATTTTTATGGACGACGGAGTTATTTGTGAAGAGGGTAGCCCTGAAGAGATACTAGTAAATCCTAAAAATGAACGTACAAAAAATTTCTTGTCTAGATTTATATCCGGAGAATCCAGTTAATTAATATTTTTGCTGAATATAATGAGTTCTGCTCATCGCAATTATTTATTGCAATGAGCAGATTTTATTTTTTCATCTAGATTTTTTATTTCATTGGAGTTTTCAACC
>CAYUTE010000244.1:0-3179 GCA_964447545.1 uncultured Eubacteriales bacterium | reverse complement strand
AAGTAAATAATGTCACAGTGGGAATTTGAAAATACTTTAACAGAAGAAATATTTTATTCTGAAAGGGAATGTGTAGAAAGCGTTTCAAAATATTTTAATGATAACATTGAAGAATGTTTGCGGGAATTCGTTGAGTATGAGATAGGTATAACTGGACTTTTAACCTTTTTGGAAGAGCATTACCCCGCGGCTTATCAGTGTATTTGTGATGATGCAGAAGATTACATAATTGATAAGGGGGTATTGGCTTATCAATGAGTATTGAAAACATGCCCTCTCCATCTTGCCCGGGATGCCGTAGGCAAGACTATGTTGTTTTTACAGATGCAACAAAAGATTATAGAGATTATTATTACATAACTTTACATTATCTTTGCTATTATTGTGGAAAAAGGTTTTCAACGAAATACGTAAGATACACAATAGAAAAAAGTGATTGACAATGTAATCAAAGTATGGTATAATATAAATACCAAAAGAGAAAGGAATTAAAAAAATGATTAGAATTCATCTTTCTGACCAAGTTATCTATGAATTCAGCGGAAATGATAAAGACTTTGCATTAGACAAAGCCTTTGAAATGTGGGAACAACGTATCCCTATCACTACTATTGAAGAAGTGGAGGACGATGAAAATGATTAAACCCTATCGTGTTACTACTGGATTGTATCTTAATGACAAGAGCGTTTTTAGACATGTCGAAACTAAACTCTTGACTGAATCAGAAGCACAGGCGATTATTGATAATCCTACTACAATTTTTGCGGCAGATGCTTACGAGCCTGATTCTAAGAATTGGTATGATTTAGGAAATGGATATTATAGTTTTAAGCATGGGGTTTTTCTCACGTTGAAGATTAAAAAGAAGTATAGTTTAATTGTTGACTATCATGGCACTATTTTTGATAGCCGTAAAAACCCTATTGTTTCTATGGCTATGAGAAAGAAGATTGAACCTTGCAAGAATTATAGCCTTAATGATGTTTTTGAATATAAGGACATCAGCCGCGCTATTGAATATTTAAAACAATTTGATTGTCCTATCAATTTTCCTATTGACAAGTAATAAAAATTATGCTATACTATAATCACAAAAGGAAGAAAAGGAGTTAAAAAAAATGAAGTTTCTTATTTTTATCGAAGACATCCAGATTGCAGAAGTCACTGGTGCAGAGTATGCGTATGCGGCTTATCGTAAAGCGGCAGACCTCGCAGATTTACTTGGCAAAACTGCTTATCTGGTAAATGGAAACACAGGAGAAATCCTTGAACAGACCGACTCTTATTTATTCTTTCTCGCAGGTGAAGAATTTGACGAGTGCGGGTTTGACCCTTATGAGGGATGTTACACTTATGATTGCTAAGGGGAAACCCTTAGCAATTTTTTGCGCCCGGACGAAAAAAGTTATTGACATTTACTTGCGTTTGTGTTATACTACATTTACAAAAGGAAAAGGAGACGCACAGCAATGATTAAAAGGAAACTTATTCATCCCCGTAAGGTTGTTTGGGTTATGCAGGATTTTGTTAATGAGGTTAGCCCTCTAACCTATAATAATGAACCTCGCGTTTGTGAAATGATTAAGTTTCGTGGCTTTTGTGCTTTTGACGTTGAATTTCCTTATGGTAAAAAGTTTGTTATTGGCTACAATGTCAAAGAATTGTGGGGAACTGGAATTGCTCAATTTTCAAATAATTTCTTTTCTCGTTATCCTGCGGCGAGAGGTTTTGCGACTGTAACACTTGTTCTTTTGCATGAGTTAGGGCATTTTGCGTCACAGCAGAAAATTGAAAATTATGACAGGCAAAAAGAATTAGATAAAATACATAAACTTCCTATTATGGAACAAAATCCAGCGTATTTTAAACTTCCAGACGAGAAAAATGCTACTGATTGGGCGATTGAATGGTTAAGCTATCCAGAGAACCGTAAGATAGCAAAAGCATTTGAAAAGAAATTTTTTGCTTGCTTTGAAAAAAGATGAGAGGATTTTCCTCTCATTTTTTGTGCATTTTGCCTATTGACAAGTGAAAATAAATATGGTATAATTGGGCGCGCCGCTTTCCACCGCTGCGGCGCGTTTTTCGATTTAGCGCGCTAAAGCGATAAATTGTTAGCAAATTGGCACTTTAGCGAATTAAAGTGCTAAATCCCTAAAGTTAAGGTTACAAAATAATTACAATAAAAAAATTTTATTTTTTTTTCAAAAACCTATTGACAAAACCGGGGAAGGGTGCTATACTATACTCACAAAGAGATAAGGAGAGTAACCCAATGACTACTATTATTTATGTCCCCCATAGCGACAAGAATTTTGGCATTGCCGCAGAGCATGGCCTTTGTGATGTTTTCGGAATCACCCGCACTAAGCATGACAATAGCAGTTACTGCACCAATTCTGATATATGCGTTGGCAATATGGCAATCTCTGTTAAGGCAAGCGGATTTTCTCTCATGTCCGCAAAACTGTGCGACGGGTGCAAGGATTTTGATGGCATATGGAATATCTACGAGAGCCGCGTACATAGCAATGTGTTTGCCTACTGCACGAAAGATGGCGTTGCCTATATGATGAACATTGCAGAGTTTAAGCAGTTTGTATATGCGTTCTGCGCGCTGGAAAGAGAGAGCAAAAAGAATGGCGGCGGCGTAAAGATTCGTTGCCGCAAGGAAAGCAAAAAAATGCTCGCATGGCTGAATATGAGAGTTGCGGCATAAGCCGCGGCTCTCTCCCGAGCAAATTTGTGCAATATGCCTAATTGACAAATATAAAAATATATAGTATAATAAAAGTACAAAAAGGGAAGGAGAAAAAAATAAAATGGAAAATTTTCCGAATGAGATTTGCTTTGATATGGACGGTACTATCGCTGACCTTTATGCAGTTGATGATTGGCACTCTAAGTTGAGGGCAGAGGATGCAAGCCCTTATGCAGACGCCGCCCCCATGTGGGATATGACAGAATTGGCCGCCATATTGAGAGAACTTCAGCGCAAGGGCGTTGTAATCACAGTCATTACATGGCTTAGCAAAGATAGCACTAAGGACTACAAGAAAGCAGTTAGGGACGCAAAAAGAGAATGGCTGGAAAGATATGATTTCCCCTTCGACCACTTCCACGGCGTTCAATATGGGGCTACTAAAGCCGATAGTGTCCGCAAATATACTAATAATGC
>CAYUTE010000243.1:0-5769 GCA_964447545.1 uncultured Eubacteriales bacterium | reverse complement strand
ATGAGATATTTTAAAGTTACAGCGGATACCCCTTATTGCGGAACAGAGGTAGAGGAATACCTTGAGGTAGATGAAACAGAAGTTGAAAACGTTGAGGAATATATTGAGGGATTTGCGCAGGAAGTATGCGCGAACAATGCGGAAGGTTTTGAGTATCTAATTGCAGGCTGGGATTATGAGCCAACAGACGACGAACTTGAGGACTACAGGGCAGGCTGTGAATATTGGTATGAAGAAATTTCCAAAGAAGAATTTGAGGAAAGACCTTGACAAGACGCAACTAATGTGATATAATATATATAGATTAAAGGAAAGAGGGAATCAAAATGTTAAAAGAATTTATGTTCACTGGTGAGATTGTTTTGAACATCACGCAAAAAAGATTGTTCACAGGAAAGTTAAAAACTTCAAAAAGAAAATTTGACTACTGTGACATAATTTACGCAAAAGATTTGTCAACAGCAAAAGAAAAAATGTATAATATCGTTGAAAAATTCGTTGAGGCTCAATACAAAGTGCCTGTTAAATGGAATGGCATAGCGGCGACAGATTTTCGAGTACAGGGAAGTTTAAGCTTTGCGGATGCTCGGCGAGTGCTTGAAATTGAATTTGTTAAGTTTGAGAATATGGTAATAAGTACAAAAGATATTTCAGACTGGACAGTTAGCAAATGTAAGCGGAATATGACACCGCAAGAATACGCGGAACATTGCGGACTGGGAAAAATTTCCCGTTCCGCATAAAACAGAAGGAGTGATTAAAATGATTTTAGGAATTATAATAGGTATTTTGATTTGGAATGTAGTATGTTGTATAGTAATAAATACCATAGGTGGGGATAATATATGTGCGGCGGTAGGCTGCGGAATAGTCGGCTGCGTATGTATAGTTTTCGAAAATATTTTCAATGAAATATGTTATTTTATAAAAGGTTTAAGATATAAATCGGCTCTAATTGATCCAAATGGTAAGCCTTGTTATTGTAAACCTTTAAACGGTGAAGACACAGCTATTTTATTTGAAAAAGGCTACAAATGGAATGAAAGTTTAAGAGAAAAATATAACCCTGAGGATGGTTGGGATATGTTCGACTGTATTAATAAAGATATAGTAAATGTGCGGTATACCCCTGTTAAAATAGCGAAAGCGGAAAGCGCATATAAATTAAATTTAAGAAAAATTTTAAAAACCCCTTGACAAACAAGGGGATATGTGCTATAATATATATAGAAATTAAGAAAAGAGGTAGTTAAAATGACTTATGAAAATGTACTTGACATCATAGATGAACTTGAGGGAAGTTTGAGAGGATACCTTCAAATGCTTAATCTTGATACAAAAATACTCAACAATCGCAATCTTTTCAGTACGGTATGTGAGCCTAAAGAGATTGTAGAAAATTACATCGAAGAACTTCAAGAAATCTTGGATAACTTAAAGGATAGGAGGGAGCAGGATGCTTAATAAGCCGTTGACTGAAACGGCTTGGAATGGTTGCGCTTAGGCGCGACCTTTCTTTTTGGTTTTATTTTTTGGAAACATTACCAATATTTTCCAGCGGGGCGCTCACGTTCCTCACGCCCCGAATTTGTCAATAGGCAAAGTGTACAAAATTTTCAAACGATTTTTGTGTATTTTGACGATAAAGAAATTTTCCTAAAACTCTTGACTTTTAGATTTCCATATGGTATAATATACTTGAAGATAAGGAAAGGAGATAAACAGAAATGAAAAGAATGTTTGCGTTAATGGAACAAAAACAAAATAAAAAATATAGACAAGGGGATATTATTCTTAGGGGAGTGTTTGAAGGCATTGTGATAATGGCAAATGAAAATAGCTATATCATAGACTGTTTTCAATCAACAATAAACGAATTGCTTGATAAACATCATAACAACAAAATGAAAATTGTCTACAAATATAAAAATGTATGGTTTACTGATTAAAAGGAGTGGTTAAAAATGACAGAAGAAGAAATGAAAGAATTTTTGATTGAAGATTGGGGTGAAAGCGGCACAAAGATTATAGCTTATATTGCTACTATTCCGCGATTCAATGGTACGTTTGATGATTTTCTTAATTTTTGTACACCTTGCGGTGGTAATTGGGGCGGTATGCTATTAACAGGCATTAAAGCGTATAATGAACATCTTTGGGATTTAATTCCAGAGGATATGGGCAGAAATGCTTTTACTGATATTTGTTTAATATTAAGACTATGGGGTGTAGGCTTTAACAATTAAAAAGAAAAGGAGTAATTGAAATATGAAAACAACAGGTGTCGTAAGAAGATTGGATGATTATGGTGGAATAGTTATTCCAAAAAGTATTCGAGATAAAGTAGACTTAAAACCAAATGATCCGATTGAGTTTTATTTAACTATGGATTGTGACGGCGTTATTCTCAAAAAGCGAGATGGTTTTTTAACTTTTACGGATGTAAAGCGGTTTTTGTGTCATTACTTTGACCACTGTGAGCCTAAGGAGGAAGAACAAGAAAAGAAAAGAGTAATGGAATTTGTTGAAACATTGTAAGGAGGGTTAAAAAATGGATTATTATACACTTGTTAATAAATTATCCTATATAAGGGATGAAATTGAAAATTTTCTTGATATGATAAATTCAGACATCAGCGTTTTATCAAAAGAAAATTCGGGAATGTTATTCTTGCCCGCGGGAAAAATATCTGACAATTACCTGAATGATTTACAGGAATTGACAGATAAATGTAAGGAATATTTAGGAAAGTAAAAGAAAAATATCGCACAGAAATGTGCGGTATTTTTTGTGTAAAATGACTATTGACAAAATTTTTCGGCGGCGCGTTTTCAGTAGTGTTGCGCCGAATTTCCAGATTTTTCCAGTTAGCCAATTTTTGTGTCCCCATTTTTCGGTTAGTCTTGACTAACTCATTTCCCGCAACGTTTTTGTGTCCCCAATGATTTCAGCAAAATGCACAAAAGGGACACTAAAATTTTGTACAACTTTACTCTTGTATTTTATTTTTAGGGATGCTATAATATATATAGTTAAAACGAAAGGGGAACACAAAGACAATGAATAGAAAAAAGAAATTTTTGGTAATTGATGTTGAAACGGCGAATGACATTCTTCAACCGTTAGTTTATGACATAGGGCTTGCGGTAGTTGACAAGGAGGGCAATATTTACGAACAAAAAAGCCTTATCATAAAAGACATTTTTTGTAAAGAAAAAGACTTGATGACCTCGGCTTATTATGCGAATAAAATTCCAAAATATTTAGAAAGCATTTCCACACATCAGGCGCAGGTTATCGACTTGATGTCGGCAAAATGGTTGATAAGAGATATAATGGAAAAATACGGCATAAAAGTTATTTGTGCTTACAATGCGTATTTTGACACAATGGCACTAAATAATACTTTGCGGTATGTAACTAAATCCAAATATCGTTGGTTTTTTCCTTACGGTACAGAAGTAAATTGTATATGGCATATGGCTTGTCAATTACTGTATACCAAAAGAAAATTTGCGAATTTTGTTATTGAAAACGGTTACATTTCACCTTCTGGAAATATTCAAACATCTGCGGAGGTCGGCTTCCGATTCTTAACAAATGAAACGCAATTTGAGGAGGCACATCAAGGCTTACAAGATGTATTAATTGAATGTCAAATAATGGCAAAATGTTATGCACAGCATAAAAAAGTTGATAAGTCAATTAATCGGATGTGTTGGAAAATTCCAACAGCGCACCATAAAAAAATTCTTGAAAAAATTTAAAAAATGTATTGACAAATAAAAATAAATATGATATAATAATATTGTAATCAAACAGAGAGGGGATTTAAAAATGAGAAAAGTATTAATATTTGATATGGATGGTACAATCGCTAACTTATATAAAGTTAGCGGTTGGCTAACAATGTTAAGGGCGGAGGACGCTACTCCGTACCAACAGGCAGAACCTATGGTAGACATGGAAAAATTGAAAAGCTTGCTTGTAAGCTTATCGGCTTTAGGTTGGACAATTACCGTTACAAGTTGGTTGGCTATGAATAGCACACAGGACTATAAAAGCAAGGTTAGACAAGCAAAAAGAGAATGGCTTGCGGAAATGGGTTTACCGATTGATGAAACGCACCTTGTTCAATACGGAACGCCAAAGCAGAAATGTACAAAAGGCGACATTCAAATACTGATAGATGATAATCTTGAAGTAAGGGACAGTTTTGAAAATCTTGTCAAAGGCAGATATGCGATAAATCCACAGGAAACTGATATATTAGACTTTTTAACAAGTCTGATAGAACTTGAAAAAATTTTTTAAGAAATTTAAAAAAAAGGCTTGACAAACAGCTAAAAGGATGTTATAATATAAGAGTAATAAGGGTTGAGGAAATCAGCCGCAACCCTTTTACAAAATAAATAAACTAATCAAATTTTAATTTAAAGAAGGAGTTGTTTTATATGACAGAAAAGAAAATAACAAAGAAGGAAATGTTCAACGCAATGCTTAATTTTGAAGGTAAGGTTGCCGACAATAAAATGTTCGTTGACTTCATCAAACACGAGATTGAGTTGCTCGAACGTAAGAACGGCGGTAGCAAAAAGCCGACAGAACAGCAGGAAACGAATGAGAAAATCAAAGAAAAGATTCTTGAAATCTTGAATAAGCCTATGACAGCAACACAGGTTATGAAGGCAGTTGAACCTTACTTCCCTGACCTCAAGCAGCCGCTTACAAATCAAAGAATATCGGCACTCTTGAGAGCGTTGGGCGATAAGGGAACAGGCGAGGTTGATAAATATACCGATAAGCGTGTAACTTATTTCAAGAAGGTTGAGGTTGAGGCGGAGGGTTAATCCTCCCCTCCCTCCCCACAAGGAGGTTTTAAATGGACGAGAACAAAATAAAACAGTTTATGAAAACACTTGATTTAACGAGGGAGGAGGCTATTGAATTAATTCTTGAGGATGAACAAGTTGATAAAATGACTGTTAAACAAACAGAAAATGACTTGACACCTGAACAGAAAAAAGCTATAAAACAGGTTAAGGGCGGAGCTAAAGCGGTTGACGCATATGGCAAAAAGCGCAATGTTCAAAGAAAAACAGATGATGACAAAAGAACTTTGATAAGTTTGTTATACAGCACTTTACACAGCGCAGATGATCCAGCTTGTGAAAATATCGAAATAACAAACCCTGAAAGACAAATTGATTTTAATATGGGCGGTAGGCGGTTTAGAATTGTTCTATCAGCACCGAGGAAGTGAGGGGCGATACGCCCCTCCATAAAAAGGAAGGAGTAATTAAATGGAAGATTATACCTATGTAGAAGTTGATATTTATAAGACAGAAAACACAAAGCTTAAAATGAAAACGGCGGATGTTGAATTCATAAAAGCGTACAACGAAAAAGACAAAACCACAGACGCAGACGATGAGCGGCTTGAAAAAATAGTAAAAGAAATAGAAAAACAGATGGCAGTACCTTTCGGTTGGAACGCCAAGCCAACAGACAAAACAGTCATTACAGGCGTGTATGCGAAAGACGGCGACGCACTAATGGAATATTAAAAATTAGGGACACTAAATTTTTAGTGTCCCTTTTGGATTTATTTTTTAAGGTCGGTTAGTCTAAACTAACTGCGCCGGGCGTTTATGCTTGTGGCGCCCGGGATTTTGTCAATAGGCAGATTAACTAAATTTTTCTCTTGATTTTTGTACAATTTGTATATTGACGTTTTTCCTTTAATATGATATAATAATTATAGAAAT
>CAYUTE010000242.1:0-3496 GCA_964447545.1 uncultured Eubacteriales bacterium | reverse complement strand
TTTTCGATTTCTGTATATATGAATTTTGAATGACTTTTATTAAAATCTTTTAATACTTCTCTATCACTATATTTTCCAATAAGCGAACCTTGTAGATGCTTAATATTACCATCTCTATCAATTGATTTCATTGAAAAAACTGTTAAGGTAATATCAATTTTTCTTTTTCTATTCATATCTAAAAACCTCCTCATCATTATATTCAATACTAAAAGGTGTTATTTTTCCACCGTAGAATCTGTGTAAATCAATAATCAAACCAATAGCAAAATAGTCTTGCGTATCTCTGAATTTTTTTTGCAAATCCTCTATTAAGTCAAAAGCATAATTAGGAATATCGCTCCAACCGTTGTCGTCAATCATATAATATAGATTGACGATTACTTCCATTTCATGAAATGCTTCTCTACAACATCCATTTTTAAATTTAATAGTATACATTTTAGTTTACCTCCTTAAGTTTACCATATTCTCCACTTGCATATATTGGACAATATGTTATATTTTTAAATTCTTCACGCAATAACATATCTTTTATACAAAAATCTCTTTCCTTTGCATTTTCGACGTTGAAAGCATCTTCTATGTCGTCTTCAATCCATTGATAATATACGGCATATTTCATAATGTTACCTCTCTTTCTTGTATGTTTTTAGTATTGTGCTAATAGTGGGACTTCATAAAGCCAATATTCATCGGTATCGCTACGATAATATACGCAATCTGTATCATTCCACACCCATGTATGTCTCTTATAAATAAATTGACGAATTACCATACAATCCAATGAGTTTGAATAGATATATTTCATAATGTTACCTCTCTTTCTTGTATGTTTTTATCTTACAATAATATTATATAAAATTTTTTCAAATTTGTCAACAAAAATTTTAAAAAATTTTTTAAAAAATTTTTAAAAAAATGTAGACAAAATTTTTTACATATGCTATAATAAGAAAAAAATTAAAGTGAGGTATTTAATTATGAAAAAGGATATTATAAAAATGATATACGGAAAGTCAATGTATGGTGGATGGTACGCACAACCTATTGATTTTAACTTGAATTATTACTGCATAAATGCCCGAACATTAAAAGAGTTAAAATTGAAAGTTGAATTGATGAATTGCCAAAACAAAAGCAGAAAAACGGAATTTAAACTTGGAGATAGAATAGACTGTTTATAGAAAAAAAGGGAATGTTTCACGTGAAACATTCCCTTTTCCATTTAAAAAATTAGTATTAGCAGTATACCGTTACGTCATCAATAAATAGTTTGATATAATCAAATATGATATTTTGCTGACGTAATTCTAACTCTGATTGAATCATTTGCTGACTTGTTGTCACACCAATGTTACCATGAATCCGTGATACTTCTTTTGTATTACCTGTTTGGGTATGTGTATTTTGGATGTTGGTATATGTCCTGTCCTCATTCATATCTACATTATTAGTTAAGTCGTTAAATGTGCTTGTAGTCGCCACATTCGTAGAATCCTTTAAGTTGTTATATGTTTCTGTGTCAGTATCACGTCCGCCATCCTCTAATTTCTCTGATGGACTAAATCCGTCTTGATTATATCCATTTATTGACGTTGTTTGCGTTTTTCCATAACCTCGATTGGTAGTTATATCTCCTGTCCGTATAGATACATCCCCTGTAGTTTCATCCGTCTTGCTTCCTGTCTGCTTTGAATCAAATCCGTGTCTATGAACATTTTCTAAACCGTTTTTTGTGTCAATATCGGTCAAGTTTGGTGTTGTTGTCCGTTCCTCCTGTCTGTCATAATTCTCTATCGGATTATATTCCATTTGGAAAGCGTTCCATGTCTTAATAAAGTTATCTTTCGTGGATATTTTGAAAAGTTCCCAGGCATTTTGAAAGTCTTGTATGAAATCCACATCAGACCATAAATCACTACCCAAAACTTTACGCTGACCAAAATTTCTGAAAATTCGCCTAACCAACAAGTCGTTAGATATATATGTATTTGATGTGTCAGTGATTGAAAATATGTCTGGATTTGCTGTCATATATTCACGCAACCCTTTTATCTCCCTAATCTCTTTAAACATTAGCATCATCCTCACTTTCCTTAGTAAAAGCTTGGTTCAAGCTTGCAGTCTCGCCCTTTTCCAAGATTTTACTTGCATTTTCTGGAATATTTTGCATAACCTCATATCCAACTTTCCAAGTGTCTGAAAATTCAACGGATAATTCCAAATTGAAAAGACTATTGGCTTTTTCGCAAAAATTTTTCCTGTGATTTAGCATATCACACGGAATAATAAATGATACAGTATCTTCCCCATGAATCTCATCTTTATTTGTCTGAGCCATTTTATTAATATTTTGCAATGGCTGTCCGTAAAGTGTGTAAAATTCTTTTTTCCATTCCCGTCTAAATTGTGACAAGTATTGTATTTTGTCAATTTTACTAGAGTCCGTCAAATTTATTACATTCATGCCAGATTCCTCTAATTCTTTAAAAATATTATCCGATAACACCACATCGAGTTCTCCGTCGGTTATTTTTCTAAGTGTCTCAATTATTGCATTTTTTTCTTTATCGGAAGATGCTAGGGGAATTGGATAAAGCCTAGTGTTTCGTGTCAGTATTTTTTCTGAAATATCTATTTCAGTAATCATGTCAGCAATATACTTAACATTTAATTTTGTTGGTGTCATTAAGCTATTATTCCAACAAATCGTAACATCATCATCCACCTTTAAATCAAAGGAGTGCAATGCTGTTGCGCCTGTATAATGTGTACCGACACCATAATCGTTAACCTGTCCAGAATATCCACCCATAAAAAATATAGGCTTATCATCTTTAACGGTCAATCCCATATTGCCGTTTAGATAAAGCATATATTCCAAGTATGTCGGACTTACATTTTCTGGCAACCCATGCCACTTAAACATAGAAAATAATTTTTGCATCATTCGTAATTCGTACATTCTACGAATACTTGCCTTACCTACTTTATTCCTTGTAATAGTACCGCATTCCAAAAAATCAAAAAAATTCATATAATCACACCTCTTTCTAAAAGTTCAATTATTTCACTGTATTCCGATTCCGTTGGCTTGTCTTTAAAAGTTTCTATTTTTACATTTTTACATACTGTGTAGCCTTTAAGAGTGGATAGCTTAAATGTTTTGTTAACTGGAAAACCTGCGACAAGCCCATAACTAGTTGGTCTATTGTAAATAGGTCTCTTAATATACAAAATACAGTTCTGACAGTTCCCCAAACTGCTAGAACCTGTCACACTTCCCTTGTTGTCAAAAGATGGTACTGTTATATTAGTAGCCGCATCAATTCCGCTTTGTAACATTCCTGCACCAGATCCTAATGCTTTTACACCAGTAATACCCTTAACAGGTGTGACAGCCGATAAAGAACATGAAATTGCATTGCGTACTAAACTCGCTTGTATTTCACTCCCATTTGATAAAGTAAAAGGTATTGATATTCCTATCTGC
>CAYUTE010000241.1:0-10938 GCA_964447545.1 uncultured Eubacteriales bacterium | reverse complement strand
CTTCTCCGGCGCCACCAAGCGTCGCGCCTACTGCTGATTCCCCTGGTACCGGTGGTGGGACTTGAACCCACACGTTGTTGCCAACAACGGATTTTGAGTCCGTCGCGTCTGCCATTCCGCCACACCGGCTTATATTAAACTAACAATACCCAAATTCTACCACTTTTTTGCTGTGTTGTCAATGTTTTTAAATTCTCATAAATAATTTAGAGTACGTGTTCATCACATTCACAAAATACCGCCTGATTAAATAAAATATATTATCAAAATTTATTATATCTGGTGGTTTTTAACGTGAAGAACATTATAAAAATCTTGGGATTTTTGGCGTTTGTTTTATCGGTAGTATTCATAACCTCATGTTCGTCAGATGGTGGCAAACTCAAAACCGTCCGATTAAACGAAGTTACACGTTCAATATTTTATTGTCCGCAGTACGTGGCCCTGGCTTTGGGATATTTTGAACAAGAAGGGTTAAATATAGAACTTAACTCTGCCGAGGGGTCAGATAAAACCATGACCGCTTTACTTGCAAATCAAGCTGATATTGGACTTCTTGGCACTTCTTCGATTATAAGTGTAGTGAGTCAAGGCAAAAAAGATGCTCCGGTAGCTTTTGCGCAGCTTACGCAGCGAGATGGTAGTTTTTTAATCAGCAGATGTTCAGATTTTGATTGGAAAGATCTAAAAAACAAAAAAATAATTGCAGGCAGAAAAGGCGGAGTTCCAGAAATGGTACTGGAATACATATTAAAAAATCATGGGTTTAAGATAAATGAAGATGTAGCACTTTTAAATAATATTCAGTTTAATCTTATGAGCGTGGCTTTTAGCAGGGGCACAGGCGATTATGTTGCTTTATTTGAGCCTACTGCCTCTAGATTAGTGCATGAAAAAGGATATTTTATAGTAAAGTGTCTTGGTGAAGAGTGTAAACCCATGGCGTACACGTGTTATTGCGCATCTGGTAAGTACATAAAAGAAAACCCGGCTGTAATACAGTCTTTTACTAATGCAATTTATAAAGCTCAGATTTGGACCCAAAATCATAGTCCAAGAGAGATAGCTGAGCAAATTCAAAAATATTTTATTGATTTTAATATGGATTTGCTCGTTCAGTGTATAGAAAATTATAAGAAATACGATGTTTGGAGTGTTACTCCTTGTATATCTGATGAATCAATCGATACTATTCAAAAAATTATGATTGAAGCGGGAGAACTTAGTTGCCCTATATCTTATAAAGATGTTGTGACTGATGTTTATGCAAAAGAAACTATAAATCAAATAAGTTAATCAAAAGTGTTTTTTAAAAGGAGAGTTTGTTTTGAAAAATAAAAAAATAGTAGAAATAAAAAATTTAAGTTTTAATTATCACACAAAAACTGAAGAAACTCAGGCTATAAGTAATATGACGTTTGATGTTTTTGAAAACGAATTTTTAACTATTCTTGGGCCGAGTGGGTGCGGTAAAAGCACGGTTTTATCGATTATATCAAATCTAAAGTCCCCATCCGGCGGGGAAGTTATAATAAATAGCCCTGAAAAGGGAGACTCTGAGCAGAGCATAGGCTATATGTTTCAACAGGACTGCTTGTTTGAGTGGAAAAGTATACTGGAGAACGTCTTGCTTGGTCTTAATGTAAAGCATATTGCTGATGAAAAACAAATTGCTTATGCTGAAAAACTATTGGAAAGATATGGTTTGGGCGATTTTAAGAATTATTATCCGTGTCAGCTTTCGGGAGGTATGAGGCAAAAAGCCGCTTTAATACGTACCTTGGCGTTAAGACCACAGATTTTGCTTCTTGATGAACCATTTTCTGCACTGGATTATCAAACTCGAATAACCATATCGGAAGAAGTTAAAAAAATAATTTTAAAAGAGGGTAAAACTGCAATTTTAGTTAGTCATGATATTTCTGAAGCCATATCTATTTCTGATAGGATAATAGTATTTTCAAAGCGTCCAAGCAGTGTTAAAAGGATTATAAATATAAATCCGGATTTTAAAAATCTTACAAGATTAGAAAAGCAGAAAGACCCTAAATTTAACGAATATTTTGAAATTATTTGGAGTGACCTTAATGAATAATAGATTTTTGGTGGAAAAATATTCGCCACAGCATATTGAATTTTTAAATCGTGAGCGTAAAAAATCCATATATATAAAAATGGTTAGGATTGGAATACTTGTAATTTTGCTTGCGTTTTGGGAAGTTGCGGCAAGACTGAATATTATAGATAGTTTTATAATGAGTTCGCCTTCAAGAGTGGGGAACACTTTTATATATTTAAGTTCTGTGGGTCAACTTTGGAATAATGTTTTAATAACGGTTATAGAAACAGTTGTTGGATTTATACTAGGCACAGTATTAGGGACGTTATTTGCAATAATTATATGGTGGTCAGATTTCATTTTTAAAGTAAGTGAACCGTATTTAGTTATTTTAAATGCACTGCCAAAAGTTGCGCTAGGGCCTATAATTATAGTTTGGCTTGGCGCCGGTATGTGGTCAATAATAATAATGGCGCTATTAATCTCAGTTATTGTATCAACTATAAATATACTTTCCGGATTTAAAAACGTAAATGAAAATAAAATTTCGCTTATGAAATCTTTTGGCGCAACTAAGTTTCAAATCTTAACTAAATTGGTTTTCCCGTCAAATTTAGGGATTATAATTTCCACTCTAAAGATAAATGTAGGGATGTCGCTTATAGGAGTAATAACAGGTGAGTTCTTGGTTGCCTCACAGGGGATAGGGTATTTAATAGTGTATGGTGGTCAAGTTTTTAAAATGGATCTTGTTATGGCGGGGGTTTTTGCGCTTTTAGTAATAGCCGGATTAATATATATAGCTGTGGCACAGATAGAGAAAGTTTATATTAACCATAAACGCTAGTGTTTATTAACATTTTAGTGCATCGATTCATATAATGCTAACGGGTATAAACCTAAAATTACATTTTAGATTTTAAAATACCAATAATTCTAATAGACAGGAGCGTATTTATGAATGAATTTATGATGCATACATTGGCGCAACAGTATGGCATAACAAAATTCCCGGAAGAGACACCAATTGCTATGGCGTATATTCCTTATCAAATAAATGGTTATGAAAATATATATAGCGCAGAAAAAGGGATTTGTACAGGAACGATGTTCCCGGAACTGGATAAGCCTTTTAATCCGAGTAGATGCGGAGGTACACAAAGATGCACAGTCGTGAAATAATGCTTAAAAGGATAGCTACACTTGATTTTGCAATAGTAGAATTAAGTTTATATATGGATACACATCCGGATTCCCAAGAAATAAACGAAAAATTAAATAGTTATAGAGAAAAAAGTGCAAAGCTTCGTAAAGAATACGAAGAAAAATATGGTCCATTAACATCTAAAAACGAAGAAAACAATAGATGGCGTTGGATTTCTGACCCATGGCCATGGAATAATTCGGAAGAAGGTGAAGCATAATGTGGGTTTATGAAAAAAAGTTGCAGTATCCTATAAATATAAAAAATACAAATCCAAAACTCGCAAAAATAATAATAAGCCAGTACGGTGGACCCGATGGGGAACTTGGAGCTTCTCTTAGATATTTAAGTCAGAGATTCTCAATGCCGTACCCTGAGTTAAAAGCTATACTTACCGATATCGGTACAGAAGAATTAGGGCATTTAGAGATGATAGGCGCAATAGTATATCAATTAACAAAGAATCTTACACAGGAAGAAATAGAGAAAAACGGTTTTGCCGATTATTTTGTAGACCATACAACAGGTGTTTATCCTACATCTGCCAGCGGCAGCCCTTATACTACTGCGAGTATGCAAGTGAAGGGCGACCCGATAACAGATTTGCATGAAGATTTGGCTGCGGAGCAAAAAGCTAGATCCACTTATGATAATATTCTTAGATTCTGTGGGGATGACCCCGATGTTAAAGATGCAATAAGATTTTTAAGAGCAAGAGAAGTTGTTCATTATCAGAGATTCGGCGAAGGCCTTAGAATCTGTACCGATAAACTAAATAGCAGAAACTTTTATGAATTTAATCCGAGTTTTGATAAGAAATGTAACAAGCAGTAGTATATATAATTAATTTTTTGCTTGCCCCTAAGTGGGCAAGTTTTTTTAATTTTTAAAGGATTATTGAAAGGCGAAAGAATATACAGAAAAATTTAAAAGGGGATGTAAATGTAGTGGTAACCAAACATATAAGCCTTGATGTGTGGACTAAAAATTATGTTACAGTTTACGCAAACAGAGGCGAGATTGACGCGAGGTATATTGAGGCTTCGTTTAAAGGGGAAGACGGCAGCAATATCAGTTTAAGTGATAAAACAGTTACGTTTTACGCTTTAAAACCGGACGGTACGCAAATTTATAATTCCTGTACGGTTAATACAACAAATAATACAGCTACGGTAGAACTTACCTCGCAAACGCTTGCTTCTCCGGGAATTTTAAATTGCGAATTCCAAATAGTAGGTAGCTCCGGTTCTCTGCTTTTAAAAGCGACAGGACTTAGAATAGTTGTTTCATCGGATACCAATTTTTCAGAGGCTATTGAAAGCACTTCTGAGTTTAATGCACTACTTTCAACAATTGAAACTGCAGAAAGTATTGGCGAATATGTAGGGGATTTAGAAGATCTTACAACCACAGAAAAAGGTAGCACTGTAGGAGCTATTAATGAATTAAAATCAAAAATGGCGGGTACAGTACTGTACTCTAATGCGGACGGAAGCCGATCAACAATTACATTAAGCGATAGTTCCGGCAATTATGATTATATTGACATATTTTTAAGAGAAGGATTTACAGGAAGAATATATAATCCAAACGGCCACAGTATGCAACTTATGAACGCAAAAAAATATACGGATGGTAATACCAGATATATTGAATTTTGGATAGTAAATATTGTATTTTCCGGCAATCAGATAACATTTAATAATGGCGGATTAGGTGTTATAAATTCCGGAAGGGACATCGGCGTTTACGATGGCGACTATAACAAAATAGTCCGAGTAGTTGGATATAAATATTAATATTTAATTTTTAGGAGGAATAATAGCATGGCAATAATCAAACCTGTTGAGTTAGATAATGGAATTACGGTAAATTATCATAGAGTAGTAAGTGTAAATAATATAACAAATCAAGCTAGTATAATCGAGGTTGCAAGTTACACAAGTAAATCAAAGCGTAAAGAAGAAAAATCCGCTATTGAGAATAATCAAACCATGAATACTTTTATAAACACCCAGTATTTAAATAAAGAATACACGCAGCATCTGGATGTCGATTCAGCATATGAGTACATTAAAACGCTAGAAGAATTTAGCGGAAGCGTAGATGATGTTTAAGTATAATTATTTAAAAATTATAAAAAGCGGGAGCGGTCTTATAAGCCGCTCCTGCTTTGCCATTTTGAATACTTTTTTATTTTTATTATTATTATAAAACAAATCCTATTTTTGATTTTACTTCTTTTAATGTTTTTTCTGAAATTTCCAAAGCTTTTTCTTTTGCGGATTCAAAACATTTTATCATGTAATCGGGGTTTTTCATATATTCGTTGACTTTTTCCTGAATTGGACAAAGTTCAGCTGCCACAGCCTCTCCAACAGCTTTTTTAAAATCGCCATATCCTTTGCCTTCGAACTCTTGTTCTATCTCGCTAAATGATTTTGATGTTACTGTTGAATATATTGTTATTAAGTTGTCCACTCCGGAGCCGTTGTTTCTGAATTTTACAGTGCTTTCGGAGTCAGTAACGGCACGCTTGAATTTTTTTATTATTTCGTCTTTGCTGTCCATCATTCGTATGCAGGCGTTTGCGTTCGGGTCAGATTTACTCATTTTTTTAGCCGGATTTTGTAGCGATGCTATTTTTGCGCCGCATTTTGGTATATATGCTTCCGGTATAGTAAAGGTTTCACCGTATATTCCGTTAAATCTTTGAGCGATGTTTCTTGTTATTTCAAGGTGTTGTTTTTGGTCTGCCCCAACGGGGACGACGTCTGCGTTATATAGCAGAATATCTGCCGCCATAAGGCACGGATAGCAAAAAAGGCCGGCATTAACGTTGTTTGAGTGCTGACTTGATTTATCTTTAAATTGAGTCATGCGTGAAAGTTCACCAAATTGTGTGTAGCAATCTAATATCCAAGCTAGTTCTGCATGAGTATGCACATGACTTTGAATAAAAAACATACTTTTTTGGGGATCTACTCCGCAAGCCAGAAAAGTAGCATAAAGTTTTAGTGTTTGTTCGTTGAATTTTTTTGGGTCTTGGCGCACCGTTATGGTGTGAAGGTCAGCTATTGCAAAAATACATTTATATTCATCTTGAAAAGACTTCCAATTTTTGATTGTTCCAATATAATTACCTAAAGTTAGTTCTCCGCTTGGTTGTACGGCACTAAATATCGTTTTTTTAGATTCTTCCATTAAAGATATCTCCTTTGCAAGCTATCAGGCTTTTAAAAATACATACTTAATATACTATACTTTTTCCATACTTCAGTCAATTAAATATGTAACACTTCTTGCGCAGAAAAAATAGTATGTTAGTGTAAATATTTAAAGGAGGAATTTATCCATGTGTAATAATGGCCTTTTTGGAGGCAACAATTGTTGCTTACTTATTATTTTGATTCTTGTTATCCTCTGCTGCTGCGGTAATGATAACGGTTGCGGCTGCGGCTGTGGCTGTGGTGGCTGATAAATAATAATTTAAGCCAGTAATTCTAGAAATTAAAGTAAGAAATACCGCTCAATAAATTTGAGTGGTATTTTTGCTTATAGATTATAAAAATTCACATTTACTAATATGAACGAATATATTTAATTGAGGTGAAATCTCGTTGAATATGTTTCAAATCATCAAAATGCTGGAATATTGTGGAACGTCATATAAAAACGTTCAAGCCCAAACAGATGAAAAGATAATTTTTATAAATGATAGAAAAACTGATGTCCAGTGTTTTTTAAGAATAAAAGATGCTACCATGACTGTTACTTTTAGGGGGTCAGATTCAGAAAAAGACTGCAAAGCTGATTTTCAATTTTGGAAAACTTGTGTTCCGTATGGTAATTTTGATTCCGATATACGTGTTCATAGTGGTTTTATAGGCACATATAAATCTAAGAATGTTCGAGGAGAAATACATAAAGCAATAAAAAAATATAATATTAAAAAAGTGGTTTTAACCGGTCATTCATATGGGGCGGCCTTGGCAGTTTTGTGCGCAGTAGACCTTGAATACAACTTCCCTAAAAATGATTATGAAGTAATAGTTTTTGGTTGCCCCAGAGTTGGCAACGCTGCTTTTTGCCGTTCCTATAATTTGCGAGTTTTTAAAACTTTGCGCATTGAAAATATAGGGGATATTGTAACTATGGTGCCGTTTTCATTTATGGGTTATAAGCACGTTGGTGCGTGCCTTAGGATAGGTGAGAAATCGGATAAAAGCTTTTTTAAAATGCCCAGTTTAAAAGCACACACCTTGCAGAGGTATTATTCAAACATATGGCGTGTTTAAAGCTTATAATACTTTTAGGTGTGATTTTATTTTTAGCACTGTGCTGTGGTTTTATATATTGCATATTACTTCCCGTTGCCGGTTATATTGTCTATATATTTTTTAAATGCGGACTCATTTTTATTTTTTTGTGGTTTATAGTATTTCTTATTTCTAAGTTCGTCCGGTAGATATTGTTGTTTTACCCAGTGATTTTCAAAATCGTGTGGATATTTATAAGTATTGTTTTTGGCGGGCCTATCATTTTCAGAATCGCAATGAACATTTTTTAAATGACGTGGTATCTTATAGGTACTGCCATTTTGTATATCTTGTGAAGCTATGTTTATAGCTTGATACGCCGAGTTAGATTTTGGAGAAGATGCAACCATAATTACTGCATCAGCAAGCGGAATTCTTGCTTCAGGCATACCTACTTGTACAGCTATGTCAGTAAGAGATTTAACTATGGGGATAATTTGTGGATATGCAAGTCCAACGTCTTCACAAGTGCAGATTAATAATCTTCTGCATACGCTCAAAAGCTCTCCTACTTCAAGGAGTCTTGCAAGATAATATATAGCGGCATCGGCGTCGGACCCTCTTAGGGATTTTTGAAAAGCAGACAGAAGGTCAAAATGTTCATCTCCGGTTTTGTTATAGTTGCCAAATGCGTTTTCTTTGAGTACTTTTACGGTTTCGTTATATTTTATGGTTTTTTTACCCTTAGTTGTTGCGCTCGAAACAAAACATATTTCGAGCATATTTATGGATTTTCTAATATCCCCTTGAGCAAGCTCTGCAATAGTACTTACAACTTTATCTTCTGTTTCTATTTTTAAATTGTTTTCTTTTTCCAGTAATTTTATTGCGCGGTTTAAAGCTTTTATTATTTCTTTTTTTTCTACGGGTTTGAATTCGAAAACTTGGGAGCGGCTTAAAATAGCATTATAAATATAAAAATAAGGGTTCTCTGTAGTGGAGGCTATTAAAACTATATCTCCGCTTTCTAAAAACTCCAAAAGAGATTGTTGTTGTTTTTTGTTAAAGTATTGAATTTCATCAAGATATAGTAAAATTCCGTTAGGAGACAGAATTGGATTTATAGAAGATACAATATTTTTTATGTCGGCCAGCGAAGCGGTAGTTGCATTTATTTTATAAAATTTTCTGTTTGTTTGCTTAGAAATTATTTCTGCAACAGTTGTCTTGCCGGTGCCCGGCGGACCGTAAAAAATCATATTAGGGATTGCTCCGCTTTTTGTGATTTTTGTAAGCAGACCGTTTTCCCCTAGTATATGTTTTTGCCCGAACACATCTTGTATTGATTGGGGCCTTATTTTTTGGGATAAAGGTTCTTTCATAAAAAATCTCCAATTTTTATTTTGAAAAACATTATTTAATATATTATAATCTAATATATCGCTAAAATAAAGTTAAATAGAAAGGACGTCGATTCATTTGTTTCCTATTGATTGGTTATCATTAATTACAAATCCAGTGCTTGACTGGACTATGTCAGGAATAGCTCTTGCCGGTACACTTATTAATGCAGAAAGAAATAAATGGGGATTTGCTTTCTGGTTTATTTCCAATTTGTATATGACAATTTATTTTTATATTACTAATCAACCCGCCAAAGCTGTATTATTCTTTATTTATTTTCTGTTGGCTGTTAGGGGCGTATTTTCTTGGAAAAGCAAAGAAGAAAAAGATAAAAAAGCCATTGAAGAAGCAGCTTCCGGCGCTATGGCCGAATCCGGCAAAGCGGAATAATGAATATGAAATTACTGTTACATAGTTGTTGCGCCCCGTGTAGTGTTAAGTGCGTAGACGTTTTAAGAAGCGAGGGGATAGAACCAGAGCTTTTTTGGTATAATCCTAACATTCACCCTGTAACTGAATATAGGAATCGTAGAAATGCACTTGCCGAGTGGGCGGAACAGGAAAAATTAAAGCTATTTTTAGAAGATGAGTATGGCCTTAGAAAATTTATAGATAATATCTTCCCTAATTATAGTGGACGTTGTAGATATTGCTATATTTCAAGGCTTGAAAGGACTGCGCAAAAAGCGAAGGAACTTGGCTTTACTCATTTTTCTACCACACTTTTAATAAGTCCGTACCAGAAGCATGATATGATTAAAAACATCGCAGAGCAAATAGCTAAAAAGTACGATGTAGAATTTTTGTATAGAGATTTTAGACTGTATTTTAGAGAAGGTCAAAGAATCGCACGAGAAAAAGGTATATATATGCAAAAATATTGTGGGTGCGTTTTTAGCGAGGAAGAAAGATATTATTACCACGAAAAGAAAAAATAAACAGTATCAATGGGTTCGGAAGATTCGGAGAATGTAATATGAAAGTATATATTTTAAGCCCAATTTTAGAAAGCTATGGTAAAAAAATCAAGAAATAAATAAAAACGAGTTATTAAAATAAACAACTCGTTTTTATTATGAAGTATTAATAAAGTAATCGGCTTATAGGTAAGATCGTATTGCTATTAAAGCTCCTAAAAGTGAATTAAAAGTAGTAAAAGCTAAACCTATTATGCTTAAAACAATACCAACTATTGCGGTTTTGTTTTCTGGGTTTTTATGAGCTTTTATAGAAAGGACTAATCCTACTATAGAAACTGGAAACCCAGCAATAGGAATTAGCCAAGCAATAAGACTAATGATACCTAAAATGAAACCAACATTACTTTTAGGGGCAGTATTATTACTTTGATTTTGTTCTTGCATTTCCATAAAAAACCTCCTTATAAATCTATTTACATACAATATAGTACAAAAAAACAAACAGAAAGTCAATAAACGATCTAATAAAATATAAGTTATACTCTCTTTTTGAATGACCACCGTGGAAATATTTTAGTTCATATGATATAATGGCGATGAGTTTTAAGGAGTAATGCCAGGGTACGCGGTTTTTGACATTTAATAGGAGGAGTTTGTAGGAAGAAAGATATTTAAAAATCAAAATATAGCGTTTTGTAGCTAACAAATATATTGACTTGACTTTTAATTTATGGTAAACTGGCAAATGTAGCGAATGCGATTTCTTGGAGAGGTGTCCGAGTGGTTTAAGGAGCCGGTCTTGAAAACCGGTGATCCCCGCAAGGGGACCGTGGGTTCGAATCCCACTCTCTCCGCCAGTTTAATTTATATTTTATAATGTATATTCAAATTATGGAGAAGTACTCAAGTGGCTGAAGAGGCGCCCCTGCTAAGGGTGTAGGTCGAGCGATCGGCGCGAGGGTTCAAATCCCTCCTTCTCCGTATGTTAAAAGTCTTGAAAACCGCAGGTAAGCGATTTTCAAGGCTTTTCTTTTTAAGAACATAGCAGTAAAGCTGTATAAAGAACAACTGCTTCACGGAACTGCCTGGGGT
>CAYUTE010000240.1:0-2215 GCA_964447545.1 uncultured Eubacteriales bacterium | reverse complement strand
CCTATTCTGCCGACCATAACATTGTCAAGCATATTGACAAAATTAGTGATACCGTTTTGAATCATAATCGGCAGCATAAGCGCAAACACACGTTTATAAAAATCCTTTGTTCCGATAAATTTTTTTAACAAGCTATATACCTCTTTAACTGAAATTCAAGCTATTTTATCATATAAGCAGTCTGTATTCAAGGGAAACAGCAAAAAACAAAGGCAATGCTGATGCATTACCTTTGTTCGCCTTTATATAATGTTCTTCTTTTTGAGCGATAATAAATCTTTTGTTGACAAAAAAGTTCATTTTCTTTATAATAGAAAATGAACTAGGAGCTTGTCCGTCAACGGTCAGTCCTGAATGTTTGTATGATTTAAAGTAACCTCCAAGTTTGCAGTACCGGTGGTTACTTTACTTTTTATGGCTTGTAAATTATCTTTTTAAAATACAACTCCAAAGGATTCCATGAACAACGAACTGTTTTGGGACAATGCAGCACAAATACTTTTGTTTGTACTCATACAAAGAATGACAAATAAATTTCTCTTTATCGGATATAATCTTATAACATTATATAAACTCTTGAAATTCAAGTAAGGAAATGTTATTATATGAATAGAGATATTGTCAAAAAAGATAAAAATTCATTGTCAATAGAGAAGGAGGTAGATATTATGCCAACAGCATTAAAGATTATTAATGATGAGAAAGTATTTGCCGAAAAAATGAAAATTTATGTCGAAAGATTGGAAAAACAAGCATTGGATTCTGAAGAACAAGCAAAAGAGGATGCAAAAAAAGCATTAAGGGAAACAGGTGTAATTAATAAAAACGGAACTATTAAAAAGAAAATTGTTTCTTGGGAGTAAGTTTTTATGTATAGTAAACTTCCAAATTTGGTAATCGGTTTTCATGGCTGTAATAAGGAAACTTTTAGTAAAGTTATAAATAACGGAGAGCATTTGCTTGCGAGCTCTAATTCATATGACTGGTTAGGAAACGGTATATATTTTTGGGAACAAAATTATGAACGGGCATATGAATGGGCAAAAAACAGATATGGAGATAATGCTGCTGTTATAGGCGCAGTTATTGATTTGGGATACTGTTTAAATCTAACAGATTATTCAAGTAATGAAAAATTAAAATTAGGTTATAAAGCGTTGGAAATACGCTGTAACTTATTAAATAAAAAATTACCAGAGAATAGACAGTCCACCAAAACCAAAGATGTATTGTTACGAGATTTGGATTGTGCAGTTATTGAGCAAATTCATTATTACAATAAAGAGGAAAATCTTCCGTCATTTGATTCAGTCAGGGGTATATTTACAGAGGGAGGTCCTGTATACCCGGGTGCGGAAATATTAGAGAAAACCCACGTTCAATTATGTATATGTAATCCTAATTGTATAAAAGGGTATTTTAGTCCTTTATCAAAAGATGATAATTATACTATGCCGTAAATAAAATTGAATATATATTTACAAGGCTTTAAACAACCGCTTAAAGCCTTTTTTTTTTGAAATAAATAACGACAGCTCAAAAGGCATTTCTGCTTTCAATGCTGTCGTTTGTTTTTGCGAAAACAACTAAATTTTTTCAGCTTGTCATTATCGGCTGAATTTGCGCTCCTTTAAGCGCAAGGTCAACGGTTTCGGGTATTTTTTTGAAATCAGCTACGATTGAATTCGGTTTATTAATAAAATCGTCCTGCCTCATAGGAACAAAATAAATATGTTTTGAATTGAGCAGCGTTCCTATATTCTTCGCAGACGTTCCGAGCGCATCGTTGGTTGAAACAGCTATTACAACAGGCCGCTGATTCCTAAGATGCGCCTTGACGGCAAGCGTTACGGGCGTATCGGTTATGCCGTTGGCAAGCTTTGCAAGCGTATTTCCCGTGCAGGGTGAAACAACGAGAATATCAAGCAGTTTTTTAGGTCCTATCGGCTCGGCGCCGTTAATAGTGTGAACGATTTCGTTTTCGGTTATATCGGCAATTTCTTTTCGGAAGCCTTGCGCTGTTCCGAATCTTGTATCAGTTGTATAAGCCGTATCTGACATAATCGGAATTACATTGTATTCTTTCTCTTTAAGCGCTCTGATTTGCTCAATGACTTTATTAAACGTGCAGAACGAACCGCACATTGCGAATCCGACATTAGTCATAACAGACCTCCTTTAAAAAAGAATTTCTGCCTTTTTGCCGATAAGCTCC
>CAYUTE010000239.1:0-2046 GCA_964447545.1 uncultured Eubacteriales bacterium | reverse complement strand
GTTCCAATCAATCTCCTGCCCGCAGTTGTGACAGAATTTTTCGCTTGTTCCAAAAATACTGAAGGAACAATTACATTTTGGACAACGGTAAATGACCTCATCGGCATTATTCCATTGACTGATTCTTTCTGCAATCGGTTTAAGCTTCTTCATAATCAATCCCTCCAATAGCAATATAAACACCCATAGGGACATTTGCTTTTAAGACAGTAAGCTTGTTTTTCTGAAATCCACTCTCGCCAAACACAACGCTCAGCGATGCATATATATATTGAATATCATTTTTTATATCTATGATGTTCACGCTCCTTTTTCAACGCTTGTTCAGCTTCTTCACGGGTGAAAAACGCATTTTCTCTGAAAAACCTATCATTAAAATGCATTCTGTTTTTTGTATTAAAAATTATATCGTTTTCCCATATTGTTATGTCGATTATTACATCTGATTTTGGTTCTGAAAAAAACGAATTGTTATCTCTAATAAGCCACACCGTATCTCCAACCTTACAAGGCAGTACAATCACGCCGTTTTCAAAAAGATGTTCTGCAATTTCAGATATTGTCTTTTCACTTACATCACATTCCCAGTCTTGCAAAGTATCTTCAATCAATTCCACCAATCTATCTTTCATCCCTGCTCACCACCTTTCTCGTTCGGGTGGGCTATAACAAGTTGGTCTATTACTTCTTTGCACTCGTTTACTATTTCAGCTGTAGCCCACCTTTTACCATTTGTTCTTATATCTTCGGGCATTTCAAGTTCATATCCTACGAAATCGCAATAATGTGCATAATCCCAACCGACAAACCAACCCTTTTTATCAACTGTGAGCAAATATTCACTTGAATAAATCAGTCCACAATGACACTCAATGTCAATATTTTCACAAACTTTGCCATACAAGTCTGTATCCGAAACGTCTATGTACGCACAAGGATGTGTCCCTAAATTAAGCACATAAAAATGAAATCCCTTATATTCCCCTTCTGCCAATGTTTCGGGTGGGTTGAGCCATTTGTCATAATAAACCATTTCTTTCATTTCCCCTTCCTTTCTTATAAAACCCTCAAACAAAGCAAACCTAATATCTGTTAATTTATCAATAATTTTATCGTATTCATTTTCACAATCAGCGCATACTTCATAAGGTTTTGTGTCGAAACTGTATGCAGATTTTTGTGTCGGCACTTTTATTTCGTGCAACATTTCGCTTTCTTTTCCACACCTATCACAATAATATTTAGCCATTCTTTTCATATTCCTTTCTCTCTTTTCTTATCAGCCACCTTAAATACTCGCTCACCGTCATTTCGTGGGCGTGAGCGTCCTTTTTTAACTGTTCCTGCTCCGACTGTTTTAAGCGGAATATAGTGCATTTTGTTGAGTTCATTGTTTCACTTCCTTTTCCTTTAATATATTTTTTACTATACATACATTTTCTAAAGGTTCCTTTAAAAGGTATCCAACCATTTCTGCATTTATTGCAAATTTCATTGCTTTTATCTGTCATTTGTTCTCCCTTATCTTTCAATGTCACAATCACGAAACGCAAGACCCGTCAATGACAATGCGAAATCTTTGGCACTTATCCATAAGCGTATAATGTTATTGTGTCTTTCATCATGAATGTTGATTACAATTTTGTTGTGTAACTCAGGTTCGGCGGAATTCAAACGATTTATTGTTATTTTCGCTTTTTCTTTCATTTTATTGCCCCCTTTTAACTATATCTTTTATCTCTATGTCGCAACGCCTCAACGCTTGCAGTCCATAAGAAAGTAATCCGCCTGTTCTTAAATCCTTAATAACTGCATTCCCGTTCTCTATTTTTACAATTTCCATTTCTGCGCCGTTTACATTGCCTTTGAATTTTGTTCCGACTTGAAGGTCTTTGTCAGTAAATAATGCTTTCATATTCCAAAAACCTCATTGTACCAACGCTCACAATCAGCCTTGCTCATTGCTTTAATGTAACCGTTGCCGACCAATCTCATTTTAATCTGCATTGCTTTGTTTTCTGCCTTTACAATTCCTCTTGCAATTTG
>CAYUTE010000238.1:0-9064 GCA_964447545.1 uncultured Eubacteriales bacterium | reverse complement strand
CAAAAAGTATGTTGATTAATTCCTGTCAAAGATTTATTATTTATAGTGTACAATATTAACTTTAATTAAAATTGGTCTGGTTTTGGAGGCTTTTATGAAAATAGGAATCGTAGGGTTACCAAATGTTGGGAAAAGTACCCTATTTAACGCAATAACTAACGCAGGTGCAATGTCAGCAAACTATCCGTTTTGCACAGTTGAACCTAATATTGGAATGGTAGATGTCCCGGATAAAAGATTGGACAAACTGGCGCAAATGTATAACCCGGATAAAATAACACCTGCAACCATAGAGTTTGTGGATATAGCGGGGCTTGTAAAAGGTGCTGCAAAAGGCGAAGGTCTTGGGAATAAGTTTTTGGCAAACATACGTGAGGTCGATGCAATTGCACACGTTGTTCGTTGTTTTGAAGGAAGCGACATAATTCACGTAAATGGAGAAGTAAATCCCAAAAATGACATAGAAACTATAAATCTTGAACTCATTTTTTCCGATATGGATATGGTGGAAAAACGCATAGCAAAACTTCAAAAATTGCTAAAATCAGATAAAAAATATGCCGCAGAAATTGAGCTATGTGAAAAACTAATTAAGAATTTTCAAGATGGCAAAATGGCTAAATCGATTGAATATTCACCGGAAGAAAAAGAAATGGTGGATAAAATTGACCTTTTAACTATAAAACCGGTTATATATATTGCAAACCTTTCTGAAAATGATTTCTCTAATGACATAACTAAAAACAAAAATTACATACAAGTTAAAGAAATTGCAGAAAAAGAGGATTCCGCATTAGTACCGATTTGTGCAGAATTAGAAGCACAAATATCAGAAATGGACAAATCTGAAAAATTAGAGTTTTTGTCTGACATTGGTCTAGAACAATCAGGACTCGATAGATTCATACAAGCGTGTTATGAACTTTTAGGTCTAATATCATATCTAACAGCAGGGAAACCTGAAGTTAGAGCCTGGACAATAAAAAAAGGCACAAAAGCTCCTCAAGCCGCGGGGAAAATTCACACAGACTTTGAACGTGGATTTATAAGAGCAGAAGTTATTTCTTACGATAACCTAATTTCTGCGGTTCAATGGCTGCCGCAAAAGGAAAAGTCATTATACGTTCAGAGGGCAAGGAATATGTTATGAATGACTGGGATATAGTGTTATTTAGGTTTAACGTTTAGCAAGTGCTGAAATTAACATAATATTTAGAATTATATAATTACTTTAAAGGTGAGATTTTTATGTTTAAAACATGGGAAGAGTTAAAATCGAATTGCATTAAATGTAAAAAATGCGCACTATGCGAAACCAGAAACAATGTGGTTTTTGGATATGGAAATCCAAAATCAGAAATAATGCTTATAGGCGAAGGCCCCGGAGAGCAAGAAGATTTACAAGGTAAACCTTTTGTTGGAAGATCCGGAAAGTTACTTGATAAAATGTTCGCAGAAATCGGATTAAGCCGAGATAAAAACATATACATAGCAAACATAGTAAAATGCAGGCCTCCGAAAAACAGAGACCCTCTACCCGAAGAACAAGAAATGTGCATAAACTGGCTAAGAAATCAAGTGGCAATATTACGCCCTAAAATAATCGTTGCAGTGGGCAGAATTGCAGCCGCAAGAATAATAGATCCTAAAATTAAAATAACAAAAGATCACGGTAAGTTCTACAAAAAGAAAAACACTTGGTTAATGCCAACAATTCACCCCGCTGCAATATTACGTAATCCAAAACAAAAAGTGCTAGTCGAACAAGATTTAATGGGATTAAAAGAAAAAATCCTTGAAATCTGTGAAACAACTTATAATTAAAATAAACAGATTATTTAAATTAAACACCATCGGATTTAATATGTCCGATGGTTTTTTACTGAAAAATATTAAATCAAACCAAATCAAATAATCACAAGATTTTTATAGAAATCATAATATATTCCATATAAAAGGAGTGATTTTAGTAATGTATGATTTTTGTTTTCCGGAATTTTTTCTTGCATCACAAAGTCCGAACGGATTTTTCTCTTTTTTTGAAAAATTATATTATCCGAAAAAAGACTGGTTTTGCTATATCTTAAAAGGCGGACCGGGTGTAGGAAAATCAACACTCATGAAAAAAATAGCAAAAGAAGCTAAAAAACAAAAAATATCATGCGAACTTATACACTGCTCTTCTGACCCAAAATCATTAGATGCGGTAGTAATGCCTGATATTAAAAAATGTATAGTTGACGGAACATCGCCTCACGTTTTAGACCCTATTTATCCGGGTGCTACCGATAAAATCATAAATCTGGGCGATTGCTGGAACGAAAACAAGCTTAAAAAATCCAAACATAAAATTATGGAGCTTTTTGAAAAAAATAAAACTTATCATATAAAATCACAAAAAAGTCTGAGCTGCTTCGGAAACTTTTTTAATAACAAAATTTCACTCATTCAAAAATATATTGAATATGAAAAAATTAAAAAAAGTTATGAAAAAGTATCTAAATCCTTTTTAAAAAACGTAAAGCCATGCCAACACCCAGTAGAAACTTTTAGGTTTTTTAGCGCTATAACTCCGGAGGGATACATATCTTTTGAAAACACCGCAAATGTTTTAGCAAAAAAAATATATTTAATTGAAGACAAACACAACGTTGTGGCAAGTGAATTTATAAAACATATTAGACGAGTCGCATTAGGTTACGGATTAAACATAATATCCTGCCCATCGCCTTTATATCCTGAAAAATTATTAGAAGCTATTTTCATTCCACAACTTGAAGTTGCACTAATCGCAAATGACAATAGAAAGGGAACTGATTTATCTAAAAATCTAAAAACTTATAAAAAAATAAATGCATCAAGATTTTTAACCCTAGATGCACTTAAAGAACACAAAAATATTATTAAATTCTATGAGAAAGTTTGCAACGAATTTCTTTTGGATTCAATCGAAAGTTTAAGTAGTGCATTAAAAACGCACGACAAAATAGAAGAGCTATACATTTCTGCAATGAATCACTCAAAAATAGACAAGATAACAAATAAATTAATAAAAGAAATTTTTTAATTTTTTACCTTAAGAAAAATCTATATAAGAAATCAACTCATCTATGCGCTCATGTTGTCCTAATAAATATAAGTATCCGAAAAGCGACTCTACCCCGGTTGCTATATGATAATCAACAGCCGAAAAGTTTTTAGGCGTATTATTAACATGAGCGTTTCTTCCACGTTTATAAATGGACATCTCTTTTTCTGATAAAATATGCTCTATTTTTCTGAAAAACTTTGACTGAGCTTCACAACAAACATATTTGACTTTAAGTTTATTTATCTCACCTATATCAGAAATACTTTTTTGAACAATTAAATTTCTAACGGCAAGTTCAAAAACAGCGTCCCCAACAAAAGCCAGCTTTAAAGCACTCATTGAATAAACTTTTTTATCACAAAACTTTTCAACCAAAATAAAACCTTCTTTTATTCAAAAAAATCAAATTCCATTTCATCAATTCTTACAGTATCTCCCGGCTTTGCTCCCGCTTTCTTCAGTGCTTCGGTAAGACCGGCTTTAACAATATAATCTTGGAAATACTGCATTGAATCATAATCGTGAAAATTAACGGAATTTACAAGCTTATCAAGCCAACCGGCGTGTGCCTCATATACTCCATTAACATTTTTTATTACCAATTTATCATCTGAGTTGTTTAATCCAAGATAGTCACCCGCATTAGGCACAAACAGACTCGATGGCGGAAGCTTACTCAACTTTTCTGCTATAAGGTCAACCATATTTTTAATGCCATCTCTACTGGCAGCCGAGATTTTAACAAATTCATACCCTTTAGACTTTACATAATCAGCAAACTCTCTTATTTTTTCATCAGAAGCCATATCGCATTTATTACCCACTGCTATCATTGGGCGCTCTGCGAGTTCCGGACTAAATTTCTTAAGTTCATTATTTATAACATCAAAATCATTACAGGGATTTCTACCCTCACTTCCAGAAACATCTACAACATTTATAAGAAGTCTGCAACGCTCTATATGCCTTAAAAACTGATGGCCAAGCCCTGCACCCTTCCAAGCTCCTTCAATAATTCCGGGGATATCCGCTACTACAAACGATGTTTCTTCATCATATTTTACCACGCCTAATATAGGGGAAATCGTAGTAAAATGATAATTCGCGATTTGCGGCTTAGCCTCGCTAATACACGAAATTATAGTAGACTTACCAACATTAGGGTACCCGACAAGACCTACATCTGCCAAAAGTTTAAGCTCCAATTTAAGCATAAGTTCGGGAGTTTCTTCTCCGGGTTTTGCAAATCTAGGTGATTGTTTAATAGGACCGGCAAAGTTCATGTTTCCGGCGCCGCCTCTTCCCCCGGGAGCTATTACATATGGCTCTGAAGTCGAAACATCGGCTATTATTTTTCCGGTTTCATTATCTTTTATTAAAGTCCCTTTTGGTACATTAATTATTAAATCTTTACCTTTTTTACCAGATTTCTTCCCGGAAGAGCCATTCTGCCCATTCTGCGCAAAGAACTTTTTCTTGTGTCTAAAAGAAGAAAGCGTAGAAAGATTGTTATCTACTTTAAATATAACCGAACCTCCACGGCCTCCGTTTCCACCATCCGGACCGCCTGTTGCAGTATATTTATCACGATGAAACGAAATTGCACCATCTCCGCCTTTTCCTGCTTTTACCTTTATTTTAGCTACATCTACAAACATTTTTTCACCTACTTTTTTTCATATTTTATCCATAAAATTTTATTATAAACACACATATAGCGGATCAAATTTCATTGACCCGCTAAAATACTAAAATGATATAACTTAAAATTAGTCAACTGCGTAAACGCTTACTTGTTTACGATCACGTCCAACACGCTCGAACTTAACTTGACCATTAATCTTTGCAAAAAGAGTATCATCGGAGCCACGTCCAACATTATTACCCGGATGAATTTTTGTCCCACGTTGTTTCATAAGGATGTTTCCCGCTAAAACGAATTGTCCATCTGCTTTTTTAACTCCCAGACGTTTAGATTCAGAATCACGTCCGTTGTTGGTAGAACTTTGACCTTTTTTATGAGCGAAAAACTGAATATTAATCATTAACATTACTTAATTACACCTCCGTATAAACAACCTTTATGTTGTCTTGATAATTTTCTTCGAGCAAAATTAAATGCATTTTCAAACCTTTTAAAATGTCTGCGCAGCGCAGAATATCTTTCTTAGAAACTACAGCTTTTATTAAAGCCAATCTATCATCAACTTGAACATCAACGTCTGCTTTTAAAACTTCGGCCATCATATTTATAGCCATACCCGTTGCAGAAGATACTGCCGCACAAACTATATCTTTTCCAATATCTTCGTAGCCCGAATGCCCCGAGATATTAAAACCAATAATATTTCCGTCTTTTAATACATAAAATTCTGCTTTAATCATAATTTCACACTTCTAAAAATTAAGCTATAGAATCGATTTGTACTTTAGTATACCATTGTCTATGGCCCATTTTACGTTTGCAGCTCTTCTTTGGCTTATAAGTGAATACTGTGATTTTCTTTGCTTTTCCTACTTTAAGAATTTTTCCAGTAACTTTTGCCGAGCTAACTTTTGAGTCGTTAAAATGAAAACCTTTTTCATCTTGGATGGCAATAACTTTAAAATCTACAGAAGAATCTTCTGGGATATCAAGTTTTTCAACATAAATTACGTCTCCGACGCTTACTTTATATTGTTTACCACCTGTTTCAATAATTGCGTACATTCTTTTACGCACCTACCTTTAATTCATCTCGCTACTGAATCAGGTAGACTTAAAAAAGTCGTTTAAAACCTGCAGTACGCGGCTTTTTAATTTTATCATCATATCTTTCAAAAGTCAAGTTTATTTTTATCCCGGCAACTACATCTATCAGAATAAACATAAGAATAAACGAAAAATATATTTTTAAAATAATTAGTATTTAGTATTGTAAATTTATTTTTTTTATGATAAAATGTTACTCTGTACGAGTAAAAAACAAAAATTAAACTTCGAGAGGTGAAGATAATGCAAAAAGATATACATCCAAATTACACTGAAACAACATTTAAATGTGCTTGCGGAAACACAATAAAAACAAAATCCACCGTTGAAGGCGATGTAGTTACAGTAGATGTTTGCTCGAACTGCCACCCATTTTATAATAATCAGCAAAAACGCATTGAAAAAGGTGGACGTATCAGCAGATTTAAAGAACGTTTGGCTGCCAGCAGCAAATAATATTAATTTCAGCGTGAAAATCTTTAAAATAGGCGACGCATTTATTTTTGCGTTGCCTGTTGTTGGTATGGTGAGTTTATGTCTAGTTATTTCACTATCTCAAAGAATTCAATATTTGAAGAAACGGAAAAGCGCTCTAAATTTATTTCTTACAGCTTCAATATAAAATCTATAGAAGAAGCAAAAGAAAAACTGAATTACATAAAATCAAAACATCATAGTGCAAAGCATCATGTTTATGCTTACTCGATAGGTCAAGACCCTTTAGTGAAGTTTTCTGATGACGGCGAACCCGGCGGAACTGCCGGCTTTCCTATACTGAGTGCTATTCAGAGCGAAAATCTTACCGACGTTATAGTCATTATTGTTAGATATTTTGGCGGAATCTTACTTGGAAAACCCGGTCTTAGGCAAATGTACTCTTCCGGTGCCAAGAACGTTCTTGCAATATCGGATAAACATGAGCTCGTTTTATATTCCGAAATTATAATTGACTCCAATTACAAACAATATAACACAATTATTAAAAAAATAAATGATTTCAACGGTAAAATTAAAAAAACTTCTTTTGAAGATAATATAAAAATAGATGCATACATACCAAAATCAAATTTTCAAGATGCTTTTAAAGACATCTCCCAAACACTGGGTGGAGATAATTTTATAACTCAGGTTAGCGATTAAACATATTTAAATATCAAATGTTAAAAATAAGCAAATTATTGCGGGGTGATTATTATGCCAAACATAAGAGAGCGAATTGAAGAAAACGAAGCACTGCTTCTTTCACCATATGCAACGCTTTCAAAAAATTCTAAGGGAAGGCTGACACCTGAACCTAAATGCGAGATCAGAACAGAATTTCATCGTGACAGAGATAGAATATTACACTCAAAATCGTTTAGAAGGCTAAAACATAAAACTCAAGTTTTTATAGCTCCAAAAGGCGACCACTACCGTACAAGATTAACACATACATTAGAAGTCGCACAAATAGCACGTACCATTGCCAGAGCTCTAAAAATGAATGAGGATTTAGCCGAAGCAATAGCTCTGGGACACGACCTGGGGCATACACCTTTTGGTCATGCAGGTGAAAGCGTGCTCAGACAACTATCCCCTACCGGCTTTAATCATTATGAACAAAGCGTTAGAATAGTTTCTAAATTGGAAAAAAACGGAAAAGGTCTGAATCTGACCTATGAAGTAATTGATGGAATATTACATCATACCAAAGGGCCTCAAGCATCTTCTCCGGAAGGTAAGATAGTAAGAATATGCGACAGAATCGCTTACATAAATCATGACCTAGAAGATGCATTATGCGCCGGCGTTTTAAATGAAAGAAGTATACCCAAAAAATTCAAGGATGCTTTTGGCGAAAGACCATCGCAACGTATAAACAGTATGGTAAGTGCTGTAATAAAAAACAGTAAAGATGGTAACATTAGCGTCGGAGAAGAACTCTCCCCTGTTTTTGAAGAAATACACGATTTTATGTATGCCTCTGTTTATTTAAACAAGCAAGCTTTCTCTGAAGATGACAAAGTTCCGTTTATAATTTCATGTTTATATGATCACTTTTTAAAAAATATTAACGAAATACCCAAATACCTTCAGCAAATAGCTGATGAGGAATCTCCGGAAATGGCTGTGTGCGATTACATTGCCAGTATGAGCGACCAATTTGCAACAGAAGCGTTTAAAGAAATCTTTATACCGAAATCCTTGACTCCGTTTTGATTGTCTTTTAAACAACCTAGTAAGGCAGGTGAAATATTATGGTACTATCCGACGACTTCATTGCAGAACTTAAAGAGAAAATAGATATATCAGAGATTATATCAGAATACGTAGATATAAAACGCAAGGGCAAAAATTTAATGGGCATATGCCCGTTTCACGCAGAAAAAACAGCGTCTTTTTGCGTTTATCCAAATAATGGTTCTTTTTATTGCTTTGGTTGCGGAGTTGGTGGAGATGCTATAACATTTATAAGACTTGCCGAGCATTTTGATTATATAGAAGCAGTAAAGTATCTTGCGGAACGCGCCGGAATGAATTTAGAACTCAGCGACGAACAAGATGCCTTACATAAAAAGAAAATGCTGATATATAAAATAAACAGAGATGCAGCAAAGTTTTTTCATAATTCTCTTTTACAGCCTTGCGGCAAAAAAGCTCTGGAGTATTTAAAAAGCCGACACATATCACCAAAAACCATTCGAAAATTCGGTCTTGGTTACTCACCAAGCAGCGGATACGCTCTGACTGATTATTTAAAAAGTCTAGGCTATAAAGATGACGATATCGCTCTTGCAAATCTTGCTTTTGAAAATAAATTTTCAAAAAATAAAGATCGTTTTAGAGACAGGCTTATGTTCCCTATAATTGACGTTCGTGGAAATGTTATAGCTTTTGGTGCAAGAACGCTCAAAAATGAGGTCCCCAAATATATAAACACTTCTGATACTCCGGTTTTTAAAAAAAGCTGCAATCTATTTGCGCTAAATTTCGCAAAAAACTCGGGTAAGAAAAAATTAATTTTGACCGAAGGATATATGGATGCAATTTCTCTCCATCAGTCCGGCTTTAGCGAAACAGTAGCCGGTCTGGGGACAGCACTGACTCCGGAACCAAAGCAATAAAAAGAGCCATTATTTGGATAAACGCAAAAAGACGCTGTTTTTTCTGCGTGAAACGGGCATATGCCCATTAAATTTTTGCCCTTGCGTTTTATATCTACGTATTCTGATATAATCTCT
>CAYUTE010000237.1:0-1890 GCA_964447545.1 uncultured Eubacteriales bacterium | reverse complement strand
GTATTGTCTTTCAACTTCTTTTTCACTATATTGCGTTGCAGAACTATCGCCTGTGTAATTCATACTAAATTGATGATAACAGTTTATTCCGTTGATGCCCAACATTTCCCAATAACCGCAAGTGCTTTCAAACTCTTGATAACCTTCTACTTTTTCGCCATCTCTTGAATAATACACCTTTCCTTGCCAAGACGAGTGGTCTTCGTATGGGTGTTTCATATACTTATTCCAAGTTCTCGCAGTTGGGTGGCTTGATACCTCAATAAACTTTGCACTTGATTTCATAAAGTTACTTTTGTTTACTTCTGCATTACTTTTATTAACTAGGCTTACAACATCTCGCCTTAGAATATTCTCAACAGAATAGTTTTTACTTTTACCGCCACCAAAACTCTCAAATATGCTTATTCCGTCTTTTACAAGTCCTCTATATACTTGCCTTAATCTGTCTATGCCTGAACCTAAGCCTGATTTTGCGTGCTGGTAGCCATTGTAATACTTGTTATAAGCACTATTAACTATCTTTTTGTTTAAGTCCTCTACAAAAGCCATAGCACCCACGAATAATGGAGCAATCGTTGCGTTAGCTTCGTTTTCACTTACTGGGTGTTTTTCTTCGTTAGGTTCGTTCTTAAACTCTTTCTTGCCTGACTTAACCGCTTTTTTCTCGCTATCCTTAAAAGTGATAGCAGTTATCTTCTCTATTTGTGGCTTGTATTCGTCAATCTTTTCTTGTATCTTCGCAAACACTTTGTTAGGGTCAGTGCTATTTTTTAAGTTCTTGACAATTATCCTCAATAAATCACTTTGCAAATCGTTGTAAACCTCAATTAGTTCTCTTGGCAATTCGTTTGCTAAATAGTTATAACTTTGCATTTTTATTACCTCCCTGCAAAAGCAAGTAAAAACCCGACAATAACACCAATCATTACAGCACAAATTTCTAATATAAATCTCATACACATTTCCTCTATGTATATATTAGCATTAAATTTAGAGTTAGTCAAATACTATTTAACTACACCTTTTAGAAAGAAAAAACTAAAACCAAAACAAGTAACCAGAAGAAAAGAAAAATAAAAAAGAAAGAAATCCCCCTAAACCCCCAAAATATTACCTGCATATTATCGGTGGTTTTTCCGTATGAGTTAGTATTTCGTTCAGTGACCCTAACCAAGTTCTATATGGCTTACCATATATCAGCACTATTGTTCAGCAGTTGGCTATCTGCTGTTATTAGAAAAAACAAAAAATTGTAACTACTCTGCGTCTGAACCCACATTTCATTACAATTTTTCCAACCCTTAGATATATGAAGTTGTTACTTAGATATAAGTGTTCAGCCATATACCCAAGAGTTTTGTTTTAAAACTGATTATAATATACACCCATTATTTTGCTTTGTAAAGCATTTTTCACAAATTTTTTATTTTTCACTTAACTTTATCATTTCAACAAGGTTAAGTATTATTCTATGTGCTTTTGCTATTTGTCGTGCTTCTTCAATTTTGCCTTGTTTCAAATATTCTATTGCTAAGTTCATAATTATTCACCTGTGCTAAAAAAGTTGTTCATATTGGCTTGATTTTGCTCTTGTATCTCGTCAATCTTTTGTTGTGCAGTTTCTTCATCTTCATTATGCCACTTTGCTCTAAACTCAGCCTTTGACATAACACCCATTGAAACATCTTGCCTATCACTTGCCTTTTGGCTTTCTTTGTCCTCTATAATGCTATCATCAAATTTAACTTCCATATATTCGTCAACATTAAATTTGGCATAACCCTCGCAAAACTCGTTGCAAATATACATTAATGCCCTACAAACCTCAATTATGACTTCATTAAGTATAATCTCGTGCTTTTTAAGGCTTCTAAACATTTCGCTGTT
>CAYUTE010000236.1:0-2174 GCA_964447545.1 uncultured Eubacteriales bacterium | reverse complement strand
TAAATATTTTTCCGATAATTTTAGTATATGAAAACAGCTGGTATTATACATCTATATCTCCGATGGTTATTAGCATGTTGCCTGCAGTTATAATATCAGCATGCACTATTTATTTAATGAAAAAGCAAGGTTTAATAGAATTGAAAAAGTAAAACAAATTGCAATTTATTGAGCAAAGAAAAATATCATCCGAAATCAAGATTCAGTTTTGATGCAAAAACCGCTTGGAGCACCTTCTTTACGGAGGTCGCCCCAAGCGGATTACTTTTTGTTTATTATTCTTTTGCTGTAGTTTTTGCTGCTTTTGCCTTTGCAAGGTCTTTCTCGAGCTTTGTCACACGCTTTTTGGCTTCCGTGCTTTGGTCTCCCTCGCAAACTTCCCGCTTAATTATATCGTTCAGCAGTATAGAGCGCAGCATTTCATTATCAGGCTTTGCGTCAGGTGCAAGACGTTTAATTTGTTTTCTCAATTGATCAACCATACTATCTGACAATAGGAGTTGACCAATAAAAAACTTATTCAGTATCTGCTTTTGCATATACATCTCTTCAAGTGATGTCTGTTTTTTACTGCTTGTAAATGAATCTCTGCACAATGTATAGAGAATGTCCAGGTCAAGCTGCTTTTTAGGATTCATTTCGGTGATATCAAATTCATAAACCAATTCTTTTTCAATTGGCTTACTAAACAAAATTCTATACATACGCCAGGTAACTGCATTAGTAAGAACAACCCACTCTACTCCCGAGTCTGCCGCATAGTTAGTAGCCTGTCTTACAAAATCGTCTTTTAAATCCAAACCGATGGCCTTACATTCAATAAGTAAAACCGGTTTATCATTAAGTTTTATAGCTAAATCGCAGAATGTCTTTTTAATTGCGTACTCAGAGGTGATTTCTATATACTTGTCAAAACCAAACACATCAGAAAGCATATCTACAATAATTGTAACTGTATCACTCTCATTTATATCAGATGCCTTAGCCTTTTTTAGTATCGGTTGAAATTTCTTAATCCCCTTTGAGAGTTGATCCCTCGTTTTTGAAGAAATAGCCATACTTATCCTCCCTATCCAACATTGATAAACACCGTATTTATACTAACACATTCTGCTTTTACATACAATAAAAATCGGAAATTGATTATACTCACTTCTTCCATTGATTTTCAGCGGCTATCCATTGCTCTGAAAACTCAGTGACTTCCAACGCCGCCGTGAACGGCTTTTCAAGAAATGCTTTTATTGTTTTAAGTACGGTGCTGTAGTCATCGGTTTTCGTGTCGATTTTACGGATAAAAGCCTTCCATTTCTTTTGCATTGCTGTATCATCACCGAAGTTCATAACCTGTTCGAACTGCTCAACTGTAAAAATGTGTTCACGGTTTGCAAAAGTTTTTCTCAGTGCTTCGGTCAACACTTTGCCATCAAAATCAAATTTGTTAGCAATGTAATAAATATCGTAATAATCCTTCATTCGGCTGGAAAACTCCATAAGACTGAGTATAGCGTCTATTTTCTCAGCAACGGTAGTTTCAACGGAATATGTGTTTATCATAGGTGCTTCAAATCCTGAAAGTTGTGTAGGGATTTTTCGTTTCTCTTGTTTAGGAACGATAACATCACCCACACCAAAGTCAATACTGAACGGAGTTTTTGTGTTCTTAATACGGGCGACTACTGAAGCACCAACACCTGCATATTTCTTCGCAACAGCAATAGGCACAACATCTTTAATCTCAAAGATCACAAAGTCGTTACCGGTCTGAACCGCTATAATCTCTTCAAGAATTGATTTTAACTGATCGGAAGTATTGGGTATTTTATGCAACAAAAAGTCCACATCAACTGTCACTCGGCTATCAAAATCGGTAAGGGAATAAATATACAATCCGCCTTTTAAAACGAAGTTCTCTGCATATTTGGACTTCTCCAAGCGGCGCAAAAATTCCTCTTGGCAAAAGAGTTGTAAACAAAGCTGATAGCTTCTGCCGCTTTCATCAGCTTTATTTTTAAGTCGTGCAAGCACAGATGCAGCCATATCAGCCATTGAGCAATACCTCCATCAATTCTGTAACCCTTTTATAAACACGCAGTTTTTTTGCATAGACAGAAAGGTTTTTTAGATTTTTATTTTTATCATTAGCATAGGCATTAAGTGCCTTGTTAAATATT
>CAYUTE010000235.1:0-2384 GCA_964447545.1 uncultured Eubacteriales bacterium | reverse complement strand
ATAACCGTCTTTATTGGTTTTAGAAAGTTGATATTTGTCAACAAGCATATCGATTTTTCTTAACAGATCGTCTACGTTGGTATTTTTTATCATTGCTAACAGTTCGGTTAATTGCGTACACGAATCGTTGTATATAATTCGTTCAGCATCTATGTTGATACCGACATTAAAACCACCACCAAACAAGTCAACAAAGGTGTTTATATTGTCTGAAAATAACGGTAAAATTTGCGGTAACAGTTTGTACTTTCCACCCACGTAATTTAAAGGCGATTTAATATAATTTTCCAATTAAAGCATCAACTCTTTTCATTACTCATCTATCCTTTCAATTTTAATTATCTCGCAACTATACTCTTCGTAAATACCAACATTTCCCATTAGCGTTACTTCATTACTTAGACTATATGTATCAACCACGAACTCGACAACATTCTTCTTACCGCTACCAGAATATCTAAACTGATTCAGTTCGTCTGTATGACAATCAGTTTTACAATCGGCAAGGACAGCGGTATATGTATTACCTTTGTCTGTGGTAATAATATACCGGGTACCGATTTCAGTTCCGTAATAGCTACCCAAAGCTACACAAACATCATCGCCTACTCGTCTGATTCCTCTCCAATCTGTGTACGCTTGATTTTGTAGTTGTAACTGATCGCCTGCGGTAATACAGCGATAATCCATATAGCTGTAAAAGTCGTTGTCGGGTGGCACATCTAATATAGTAGTCTGCGGATTTTCTGTTACTTGTTCTGTTGGTATATATAATTCTTTTTGGTTTGCTAAATCAATGCAAGTTTTCGCACCGTTTTGAAATAACACCACTAATTCTTCATTGTTATTGTAATCAAGGTTTATGTAATCGGGCGAGTCGCACTCGATCGATTTATTATTTTCGTAGAACTCTTTTTCCTTATTCATTGAAACGTTCATAAGAAAAACTACAAAAATACCTATTAAACAAGCAACAAAAACCTTTAAATAGAATAAATTATTCATGTCGATCCTCTACAATCCATTTCTTGAAATCCAACATAATAGCCGAAATATAATCTTCGTCGAACGAAAGTTTTACGGGATTAGATAAATTCAGGCTCATTAAACTCATAATTGAACAAGCAGGAACTACGTAATGCTCCGATTTTACCGACAGCTTATCTCCGTATCTGCTTGCAATATTTGCAAATTCCTTAATATCGTTTATCGTAACTAACTTAATCTTCTTAATCATTTTCGTTATACTCTTTCCTTTCTCTAATTAATTCTTCTTCACAGTCGTAACATACATTTTCATAACCAAACGTTGTCATATCTTCTTCTTGAAAATATTCTCCACATACGTCGCACACGAAAGCATCCGTAATATTACCTCCACAATACGCGCAAACCTCATCATAATCGACTTCATCTTGTCCCCAATATTCGTAACATTGTCCGACTCTTATTACACCGTCTTCACTAAGAATCCGCCCACAACCTAAACACTGATACATAACAATTCCTCCAATATGTAAAAAGGGCGGCATTTAAGCCACCCATGTTATCAATCGTTAATCTTCTGAGGGTCAGGAAATTTTAATTTCTCTAACTCATTCTGCATGATTTCGATTTTTCGATTAAACTCTCTCTTTTCCTCCGCAGATTTAAGACAAGCATATCCTCTGTCTACACAAGACTTCGTAAAATCAATCTGACACTTTTTGATTTTCATATAAATTCCTCCTGATAGTTATTTTATTAGGTTTTTCAAATAATATTGAAAGACACCTAATATGTAAACCGCGCTGTATTTATTAGAAGTGAAAAAGACTTCAAGATTGTATTTATGATTGAAACTATGAAGTGTTGCCCAGTAAGCTCGTTTATTATAATCGGTGTTGTAATTGCCTTCGATTAAATCCCCGTAGCTTGAATTCTCAATCAATAAATATTTTTTCTTTGCTTTAGATGCAGCAAACTCTTTTTCAATTCTCGTCCTGCCGGTTGTAAAGTTCGCCGACAGTTCTTCAAGACTTGCTTTCCGTTCTATGATAACGTCATTTTCAAAATATATTGGTCTCGGGATTGATAACTCTTCGTTCGCGGGAAGATAAAAAGTGTAATCACCAAATTCCAGTGCCTTCTTCTTATAATGGATACCGTGTTCATTGAAGTAATCAATAATATGGTCATTTTTCTTTTCCCGTGTGTCGACTATCACAACCATACTATTAACAAGTGTTTTCATTTCAGCATCGGTATACTTAAATTTCTCTAACATTTTATCACCTCGCAATCTTCTAACCACCACTCCTTTTCTCCACTGACCGCAGAAAACGAGCCGTCGTCATTCTTTCTATACCGCGGTTTAGCTTTTACTTTTTTGATTTTTACCACAA
>CAYUTE010000234.1:0-8225 GCA_964447545.1 uncultured Eubacteriales bacterium | reverse complement strand
CGGAACATACCAATGGGTGAAGTTTAAGCGCTCTACCCTCAACCAAAACAGGTTCAAAAGCCTGAATTCCCAATCTATGTAGTGTTGGAGCGCGGTTGAGCATAACCGGATGACCTTTAATAACAACTTCTAATGCATCCCAAACCTCAGGAATAGACCTATCAACGGCTTTTCTGGCAGCTTTTATGTTATTTACGGCGCCAATTTCCACTAAACGTTTCATTACAAATGGTTTGAAAAGTTCAAGAGCCATTTCTTTTGGTAATCCGCACTGATACATCTTAAGTTCGGGGCCTACAACTATAACCGAACGTCCGGAATAGTCAACACGTTTTCCTAACAAGTTCTGACGGAAACGTCCTTGTTTACCTTTTAACATATCCGAAAGGGATTTAAGCGGACGATTGTTTGGACCTGTAACCGGACGGCCACGTCTACCATTATCTATCAAAGCGTCAACAGATTCTTGTAGCATACGTTTTTCATTACGAATTATAATATCCGGTGCGCCTAAGTCCATAAGACGTTTTAAACGATTATTTCTATTTATTACACGTCTATAAAGATCGTTAAGGTCAGAGGTAGCAAATCTGCCACCATCTATCTGAACCATAGGACGCAAATCCGGTGGAATAACCGGAATAACATCTAGAATCATCCACTCCGGTTTGTTACCAGAAATTTTAAACGATTCTACAGCTTCAAGACGTTTTAAAAGTCTAATTTTCTTTTGACCGCTTGCATCAATTAAAGATTCTTTAAGATCAGCCGAAAGACTCTCTAGATCTATTTTTTGAAGCAATTTTTTAATTGCCTCGGCACCCATGCCTGCTTCAAATGCGTCATCATATTTTTCGCGCATATCTTGATATTCTTTTTCGCTCAAGAACTGTTGATTTTCCAACTCTTTTACATCGCCGGCATCAATAACTACATAAACTGAAAAGTACAAAACTTTTTCAAGCATACGTGGCGACATATCTAAAACTAGTCCCATACGTGAAGGAATGCCTTTAAAATACCAAATATGTGAAACCGGCGCAGCAAGTTCTATGTGACCCATACGCTCACGACGAACTTTTGCACGTGTAACCTCAACACCGCAGCGATCACAAATTTTGCCCTTATATCTTATTCTTTTATATTTACCGCAATGGCATTCCCAGTCTTTTTGCGGTCCAAAAATACGCTCACAAAATAGTCCGTCGGTTTCGGGCTTAAGCGTTCTATAATTTATAGTTTCAGGTTTCTTAACTTCTCCGTATGACCAACTTCTGATTTTCTCAGGCGAAGCTAAACCTATCTTTATCGATTCAAAAACATTAAAATCCATATTGTAACCCCTTTAATTTTATGAATTCATACATAGTGAATTAACACATACATTTAATTACTTATCTTTATAATCGCCTTTAAAAATCATCATCTTCGGAATATTCTTCTGCATCTTTTTCTACATCGCTCGCAAAACCATCACCCAATGAATCTTCTGAGTTTTGCTCTTCTTCGGCATTTTCAATATTATATTTGTTTTTATCTTCTTCGGTCATGACTTCCGGACCTAAAATATCTTTTTCAATTGAAATCCCCATATCTTCATCGTCAAAATCACGGCGTAAATCTATTTCCTCGCCATCTTTATCCAAAACAGCCAAATCTAAACCAATAGATTGCAATTCTTTGATTAAAACTTTAAATGACTCAGGAATTCCCGGTTTAGGTACGTTTTGACCTTTTACAATAGACTCATACATCTTAACTCTTCCTACAACGTCGTCCGACTTAACTGTAAGAATTTCTTGAAGAGTATAAGCCGCACCGTAAGCCTCTAATGCCCAAACTTCCATTTCTCCAAAGCGTTGACCGCCAAATTGAGCTTTACCACCCAATGGTTGTTGTGTAACCAAAGAGTATGGGCCTGTGGAACGAGCATGAATTTTATCATCAACCAAGTGGTGCAATTTAAGGTAATACATGTATCCAACAGTTACCGGATTATCAAAATATTCACCTGTACGACCATCTTTAAGCCATACTTTACCACTTTCATCGTATCCTGCTTTTTTAAGGCACTCAAATATATCGCTTTCATGTGCACCATCAAAAACAGGTGTTGCAATTTTCCAGCCAAGAGCTTTAGCTGCATATCCCAAGTGGACTTCAAGAACTTGCCCGATATTCATACGTGAAGGAACACCTAGCGGGTTCAAAACTATATCAAGCGGAGTTCCATCAGGCAAGAAAGGCATATCCTCAACAGGTAGAATTCTGGAAACAACACCTTTATTACCATGACGTCCTGCCATTTTATCACCAACAGAGATTTTTCTCTTTTGGGCAATATAGCAGCGTACAACTTTATTTACGCCCGGTTGAAGTTCATTTTTGCTGTTTTCTTTTGTAAAGACTTTAACATCAACAACAACACCGTATTCACCATGTGGAACACGCAGAGAAGTATCTCTAACCTCACGAGCTTTTTCTCCAAAAATAGCTCTTAACAAACGTTCTTCTGCTGTTAATTCGGTTTCGCCTTTTGGAGTGACTTTTCCCACAAGTATATCACCTGCACGAACCTCAGCGCCTACCCTTATAATTCCATCAGCGTCTAAGTCTTTTAGTAAATCTTCGTTAACATTAGGTATATCACGAGTAATTTCCTCGGGGCCGAGTTTGGTATCACGTGCTTCGATTTCATACTCTTCAATATGAATAGAAGTGTAGACATCTTCACGAACTATTTTTTCACTAATTAAAACAGCATCTTCGTAGTTGTATCCTTCCCATGTCATAAACCCAATTAATGCGTTTTTACCAAGACTTATTTCACCTTTATCGGTTGCAGGTCCATCAGCTAAAACTTCTCCAGCTTTAACATTTTGTCCGACGGAAACTATCGGAACCTGATTTACACATGTACTCTGGTTTGAACGTGCAAATTTAGTAAGTTCAAAGTCCTCTGTTTTACCAGATTTATATCTAACAGAAATCATATCTGCGCTAACGCTTTCAACAACGCCATCTTCTTTAGAAAGTACACAAACACCAGAATCTACACCGGCTTGATATTCAATTCCGGTACCAACAATTGGTGCTTCGCTTGTAAGAAGCGGAACTGCCTGTTTCTGCATGTTTGAACCCATCAATGCACGGTTTGCGTCGTCGTTTTCTAAGAAAGGTATCATTGCTGTTGCAACAGAAACAACCATCTTTGGTGAAACGTCCATATAGTCGGCTTCTTCGCTTGGGACTTCAACAAATTGATCACGATGACGGCCATTTACTTTAGCGTGTACAAATTTACCTTCACTATCAAGAGGCTCATTAGCCTGAGCAACAACATAGCGGTCTTCTTCATCGGCGGTCATATATACAACTTCATCTGTTACAACGCCGGTATTTTTATCTATCTTTCTAAAAGGAGCCTCTATAAATCCATACTCATTAACTCTTGCAAATGTAGACAAGTAGGAAATAAGTCCTATATTTGCGCCTTCAGGAGTTTCAATCGGGCACATACGTCCGTAATGACTATAATGTACGTCACGAACCTCATATCCCGCCCTATCTCTAGAAAGGCCGCCCGGTCCTAAAGAGGACAAACGACGTTTATGAGTAAGTTCAGAAAGAGGATTGGTTTGATCCATAAACTGCGAAAGCGGCGAGGAACCAAAGAATTCACGAATAGCAGCAACAATAGGTCTTATATTTATAAGAGCGTTAGGAGTAATAACTTCCAAATCTTGTGCTTGAAGAGTCATTCTCTCACGAATTACTCTTTCTAAGCGTGAAAAACCTATACGAACTTGGTTTTGCAACAGTTCGCCAACTGAACGGATTCTTCTATTACCCAAATGGTCGATATCATCTGTTGTTCCAATGCCATAAGGCAAGCCGAGTATATAACTCATAGAAGCAAAAATGTCATCGATGATTATATGTTTAGGAATTAATTCGTCTTTTCTATTTTTAAGTGCTATTTTTAAATCTTTATCCGTTTTGCAAGACTCAAGGATTTCGCAAAGAACGCTAAATCTAACTTTTTCACGAATTCCACATTCTTTATTGGCATCAAATTTAACAAAATTATTTACGTCAACCATACCGTTGGAAATAACTTTTATTTCATTTTCGCCTTTCTTGACATAAACCATACAAATTCCTGCATTTTCTATCTCAAGAGCTTTTTCTTCGGAAACAATCTCTCCTGCGTTAGCGATAATCTCACCTGTAAGAGGATTCGGCACAGGTCTGGAAAGCTCAAGACCTATGATTCTATTCGAAATTGCAAGTTTCTTATTATATTTATATCTACCAACTTTGGAAAGGTCATATCTTCTGGCATCAAAGAGTAAAGAGTTCAAATATGCTTGAGAGTTTTCAACTGTTGGTGGTTCACCGGGACGAAGCTTACGGTATACTTCAAACAAAGCTTCTTCCATATTTTTACAAGCGTCTTTTTCAATTGTAGCAATAAGGCGTTCATCTTCACCAAAGTATTCTGTTATCTCGGCATCTGTACCAAGACCTAATGCACGTGCAAATGTGGTAAGAGGTATTTTACGATTTTTATCTATTCTAACGTATAAGATACCATTAGAATCTGTTTCATACTCAAGCCAAGCACCGCGGTTAGGAATAACAGTTGCACTAAAAAGTTCTTTACCGCTTTTGTCGTATTCCATTTTAAAGTATACGCCGGGCGAACGCACGAGCTGTGAAATAACTACACGTTCCGCACCATTTATTATAAATGTACCGCTATCGGTCATAATTGGGAAGTCGCCCATAAATACTTCTGATTCTTTGACCTGTCCGGTTGCACGGTTCAAAAGACGTGCAGTAACGCGCAAAGCAGCAGAATATGTAGTATCACGCTCTTTGCACTCGCTTATATCATAATTAGGATTATTAATATCCATGGTATAGTCAACAAAATCTAAAACCAGGTTCCCAGTATAATCAGTAATTCCTGAAACATCTTTAAAAACCTCTTTGAGGCCTTCATTTAAAAACCAATTATAAGAATTTTTTTGAATCTCTAAAAGATGCGGAAGCTTAATCACCTCTTCAATTTTCGAAAAACTCATTCTGGTGGTATTACCCATTTTTACAGGCTTAACGTTTACCATAGATTTCAAACACTCCATTCATAATGTAAAAGCTTTTATTTTAGTGTAATGTTAATCTTGTTTTAACAAATATATCACTATATTTAAGTACAAAATACATATAAATAAAAATCAAAAAACACATAATCGATTTTAATGGCTTTTATAAATTTATTGTACATGGTTCGCAAAAAATGTGACATATTTCTACTTGATTTTACAACAAATAAATGATAATATAATCCTGAATCAAAAGATTAGTAAAAATTATAATGCAATATAATATTCTACTTTGTTTTAAACTATTTGTCAAGTGAAAATTCGGACATATAATATTTTTTTAAAACTTATAATTTTAGGAGAAACAATGAATATTTTTGATGAACTAAAAAACAGAGACTTAATCGAACAAGTAACAAACGAAGAAAAAGTAAAAGAAGCTTTGAGCAAAGATAAAATCTGCTTCTACATGGGCATCGAGCCAACCGCAGACTCCTTACACGTAGGGCATTTTGTACAGTTAATGATTATGTCAAGAATGCAAAAAGCCGGACATATACCCATCATATTATTCGGCGGCGGAACCGGACTTATAGGCGACCCGTCGGGCAAAACAGACATGAGAAAAATGCTTACTGTTGAACAAATTGAACACAACATAGAATGTTTTAAAAAGCAAGCAGCCAAGTTTATAGATTTAACACCCGGCAAGGCATTTGTTGTTAACAACGCCGACTGGCTACTAAAACTAAACTATATAGACTTTTTAAGAGACATAGGAGTACATTTTTCCGTAAACAGAATGCTTGCGGCCGAATGCTACAAACAACGCTTGGAACGCGGACTTACTTTTTTTGAAATGAATTATATGATAATGCAAGGATATGACTTCTTGGTTTTAAGCCAAAAGTACGATTGCAAACTTGAACTCGGCGGAAACGACCAATGGAGCAACATAATTGCTGGAGTAGAATTGGTGCGTAGACATGATCAAAAAGAAGTATACGGTATGACATTTAAACTACTAGAAAACAGCGACGGCAAAAAAATGGGCAAGACCGAAAAAGGCGCACTATGGTTAGATGCCTCCAAAACATCTCCTTATGAATTCTACCAATACTGGCGCAACGTAGAGGATTCAAGAGTAATTAGATGCATGCAAATGCTAACATTCATTCCAACGGAAGAAATCAACGAATATGCGAAACTCGAAGGTCAAGATATAAACAAAGCAAAAGAAGTTCTGGCATATGAGGTCACAAAACTCGTTCACGGAGAAAAAGAAGCAGAAAAATGCATGGAAGCCGCAAAATCCATATTTGGTAGCAACAACTTCCAAAACGAAAACATACCATTAAAAAAACTTTCCGGTGAAGACCTAGAAAATAATGAAATAGATATTTTAAGTTTACTTTGCAAAAGCGAACTATGCAGCTCAAAAAGCGAAGCAAGACGTCTTGTACAGCAAGGCGGAGCATCTATCGACAATGAAAAAATCACAGACACAGAATTCAAAATAGACAGAGCCCAACTAGAAAAAGGTATAATGATTAAGAAAGGCAAAAAAACCTTTTTAAAAGTTGCAATCTAAAACTTAAAATAAAAAGCAAAATCGCCGTCGGTGCAAAACCGGCGGCTTTTACTATATATTATAAATTATATTAAGCGCGAAAATCACTGTGCATAACATTTTTTATTTTATGTTTTACAATTTCACAGATGGCTTCACGTGCAGGAGAAAGATATTTTCTTGGGTCAAAATTTTCAGGGTTTTCATACAGACTTTTACGAATTTTAGCAGTCATTGCCAAACGCAAATCTGAGTCAACATTTATTTTGCAAACCGCCATTTGTGCGGTTTTTTCCAAAAGTTCTTCCGGTATGCCAAAAGCTTCGCCTAATTTTCCGCCATATTCATTTATTTCTTCAACGTATTCAGGAACAACACTAGATGCTCCGTGTAAAACAATTGGAAAGTCAGGCAGATTATCCTCTATTTCTTGTAAAATATCAAATCTAAGCTCTCTTTTTTGCCCCGCTTTAAATTTATACGCCCCGTGGCTGGTTCCAATTGCTATCGCTAAAGAGTCCACTCCTGTTTTAGAAGTAAAATCAACTACTTGTTTAGGGTCTGTGTAAAAAATCTTTTCCGCTTCAACGCTTATATTTTCTTCTACTCCCGCAAGACTACCGAGTTCCCCTTCAACTGTAACGTCATATTTATGGGCATATTCAACTACTCTGGCAGTTAGTTCAATGTTTTTTTCGTATTCTAAAGATGAGCCGTCTATCATAACAGATGTAAATCCGCTATCTATACAGTCCTTACAAAGCTCAAATGAATCACCATGGTCCAAGTGCAGTGCGATGGGGATATCTTTATTTTCCTCTACAGCTGCTTCTACAAGTTTTCTGAGATAAATAGGATTAGCATATTTACGTGCTCCTGCAGAAACCTGCAAAATAATAGGCGAACGCAATTGAGATGCCGCTGAGGTTATTCCTTGAATAATCTCCATATTATTTACGTTGAATGCTCCTACTGCATATTTATTTTTGTACGCATCCATAAGCATATTCTTAGTATTTACTAAACTCATAATAATTTCTCCATTCAGATAAAAGTGACATGTTTAAATATGATTGGTAAATCTTGGCTGTTTTAAATTTTTAATTATTATTTTAATTTTATATACACCGGCAGACTTACATAAAACATTATAAACACTGTCCCCTACAGTATATAAATTTGAAAAACGATTTTCAACAAAATTTGTACACATGTTAAAAACCATTAATTATAACTATAAAAATATTACTATCGTTTTTAAATACATATACCGGTGCTACATAATTTTTTATAGTAAAAAAATAGTATAGACTGCAAAATCAACACATCTAAAGCTAAATTTAGTTTGACTATTTAACGATTTTATTATATAATTTTTCACATAAGTTAGCTACTGTGGCTCAGTTGGTAGAGCAGCTGATTCGTAATCAGCAGGTCGGCGGTTCGAGTCCGCCCAGTAGCTCCAAAAGACCTCTTCGTTTGAAGAGATTTTTTTAATCATCCACTTCATCAAATAGCGGACTATCAAAGAAATCTTTTAGTTT
>CAYUTE010000233.1:0-3699 GCA_964447545.1 uncultured Eubacteriales bacterium | reverse complement strand
CAATAAGGTGATATTAGAATGGAAAGATTAAATATGAAAGAAAAGAAAAATTATGAAATTATTAAAAAATGGAATAAAGGATTAATAACTTTTAAATCCGCAAAATTAAAATTAGGTTATAGTGACCGGCATATGTATCGATTGAAAAAATTGTTAAAAGAAAAAGACAAAGAAGGATTTATTCATGGAAATCGAGGACGCAAACCAAAGATAACCAAAGATCAATCTCTGTCTGATAACATTGTACTATATTATCAGACAGAATATCAAGGGTTTAATTTTAATCATTATAAATATATGCTTGAAAAGGAAAAAAATATTAAAGTATCCTAAACTAAAATATATAATGAGCTAACTATTAAAAACGGAATCCTATCTCCCAAAGCAAAGAAAAGTACAAGAAAAAAACATAGAAAATTACTACTTTTAAAAAAGAAAGAAAACAAAAATAAAACTGAAAAAGAAATCAATAAAATTGTATCTCATCAAATTGCATTAGAAGACGCTACTCCAAGACTACCCAGACCTTTATACGCTGGTGAAAACATTGAACTAGATGCAAGTGAGTTTATATTCTTTGGTGATGTTAAAATGCACTTACATTTATCAATTGATACTTCAACAAATACTTGTACTGGCGCATATTTAGATTATCAAGAAACATTAAACGGTTATTATCACGTGGCACATCAAATTTTAACTAATTATGGAATACCTATGAAATTTACAACCGATGGAAGAACAATATTTGAATACAAATCCAAAAAGATGAAAAGCGATGAAAAGGCTTATTTTACACAGTTTAAACATGCTTGCGATACCCTAGGAATAGATTTAAATGTTACATCTAAAGCTCAGAAAAAACCGAGAGTTGAAAAATATAATCAAACATTTCAAGATAGATTATCGCATGAATTACATCAGAAAAATATAACAAACAAAGAAGAAGCCAATGAATATCTTATTAATGTTTTTATTGATGAATTTAACGAATTATTCGCAACAAAATTTACAGATAAAAATTCAGTATTCGAAAAACTAACTAAAAATGATATTAATAATCTTAATTATATTTTAGCTGTCTTATCAATTAGAAAATTTAATAGCGGTAATTCAATAAATTATAAAGGTAAAACATACTTACCTTATAGTAAAGATGGTAAAATTGTTTGTTATCGAAACAAAACTGAGTGTACAGTAATAGAGGCATATGATGGCAATCTTTATATACAAGTTTATAACGAAATATTTATTCTAAAAGAACTACAAAACAAATTAGAAGAAAATGAATCACTTGAAGATTATTTTGAAAAAACAAATAACGGCAAAACGAAAAATACATTGCCTAAATCACAAAGTGATTGGGACAAAGATAATCTTGATGGGATTTTCGAAAACATAAATAAAGAATATAAAATATATGATAGTCATAACCCGAAACTTTGATTTTTTGTGATTTTATGCCGAGAAAACTTTTTGTGGTAGGCAGACGTAATCCGTCATACTTGGGTAATCTTCTTTTTTTAGAAGATTACACTAATTAATAGGATTACGACTGGGTACCTGCCACAAAAAGGAAATTGGAATAAAGAGCAAAAAAAACTATCAAAAAAATTGATAATTTTTACTGACATTTTCAAAAATTATTGACATTTTTTTCTCGCTGCTAAATTTTTATTTGAAGTGCAACAACACAATATTGAAAAAGACATGAGAATAATTTATAATATCTTTCGCTCAAAAAAGAAAGGAATTAAACTCATGTCTAAGAAAGATAATACTACAAAAACGACAAAAAAACAATATAAACATTTAACTAAGGATGACCGCATTAAAATTGAAACACTTATTAATGTACTAGATGAAAATGGTAATAGATTATTTTCTAATTCTTATATTGCCAAAGAAATAGGTGTAAATAGATCAACCATTTCAAGAGAATTACGAAGAATAAAATCAAAAATTAATGTTATATCTGGTAAAGTAACTAATATACCGTATAATGCTTCTGATGCTCAGGATGATTATGAATTCAAACGAGGTTTATCAAAAGCAAATTACATTTTAGATGATTATCCAAAATTAAGAGAATATATTGAGGATAAAATCAAAAACGACAAATGGGCACCAGATGTTATTTCAGGATATATAGAAAGTCATAAGTTGTATCTTCAAGATGGATTCACTACTATCTCTACTACGACAATCTATCGCGCCATACATTATGGATTATTGAAAGTCAAAAAAGAGGATACTAGAAGAATGATCGAATTTGAAAAATCTGGTAAATATTCATCTAAGGGTGAAATTGCTGAAAATAAAAGAGCTTACAGTATAGAGTTAAGACCTGATGACATAAATAATCGCAAAACCTTTGGAAATTGGGAGTTAGATACAGTAATAAGTACCTCAAAGGGACAACATAAATGTTTGATGACATTAACAGAAAGAAAAACAAGATTTGAAATAATTGGTATACTGGAAGCTAAAACAAAGGAAGAAGTTATATTAAAATTTAAGAAAATCAAAAATTATCTAAAATCAAATTTAAATGAGATTATCAAATCTATTACAACCGACAACGGTTCGGAGTTTGCAGGATTCAAAGAAATAATTGAAATAACAAACGCTCAATTTTACTTTTGTCATCCTTATGCTTCTTGTGAAAAAGCAACTAATGAAAAACACAATGGCATTATTAGATATTTTATTCCAAAAGGAAAACTTATAGAAGATTATACAGTTACTGAAATAAACAATGTTTGTAATTGGATGAATGATTATCCTAGAAAAATATTAAATTATTTTTCTCCGAAAGAAATATTACAAAAAGAGTTGAATAATAATGATTTATATAATAAAATAATAAACATACAAAAAGCGATTAATGCTTAATTTATTCCAATTTCCTTTTGGTGACAGGAACCCAGAGTTAAAACAAACTAATACCGCAACTACCTTTAAAAAGATAGTTACGGTGAGTATAGCATTTTAACTCTGCCTATCACCAAAAGTTTTCTCGGCATAAAAGCATTAATCTGATACTATGAATTATTCTCGGGTTTGTTGCACTTGACTTGAAAATTTAGGATTATTTTCTTAGATTTTTACTAATCATTTCTTGATATTCTGTTAATTGTTTTATTCTTGATATTATTCTTCCGGCTTTTATTATTTCGTCGCCTTTGCTGGTAATAGCTAAGTGGTTTTCTAATGCTTCTAAATTTAGGTTTGATGTGAAGAATGTTGGTAGTTTTTCTTCCATTCTATATTGTAATATTGGACATAGTATTTCGTCTCTACTCCATGGGGTAATTGATTCGGCACCTAAATCATCGATAAGTAATAGCGGAACGTTTTTTATTTTGTTGTATTTTTGGTTAAATTCGTTTTTATATTCTGAGTTGAATGAGGCTTTTAGGTCTCTTAAGAATTCGGGCCAAAATATTATAGCGCTTTTTATGTTTTGTTTTGCTAGTTCATTAAACATGGCAGCTATTAGATAGGTTTTTCCGCTTCCGAAGTTACCACATAAGTATAAGCCTTTTTGTTCTTTGTTTTCGTTATATTTATCCATAAATTCGGTAAGCCATATTATTGTTTTATATCTGTTTTTATCGGTTTTATATATTTTGTTGAAGCTAGCTTCTCTTATTTCTTTAGGAACTCTATATGAATATGTATTGTCTAGGTGTTTGT
>CAYUTE010000232.1:0-2499 GCA_964447545.1 uncultured Eubacteriales bacterium | reverse complement strand
TGTCCTCTTCGGATCAGCTGCCTGAGGTTAAGCTCAAGGAGTTTGTAGGCCACACCCACATCCAGGTATGTGCCGGCGTCCTTTTTGGCATCTTGAACGCCGTGGTCATGTATAACCTGTTTTTCTAGCGGGGCGGCGGATTTGTCATCTTCAATATTCATTGCAACTCCCTCAACAAATAACAATTAATCCTGGGATGTGAAATAACAATGTTTCGGATTAGTAGTCAAATTTGACTGTGTGTAATTTTAAATGGATTTCTGCGCAGGGCAAAACAGACTACAAAAGTTGTCGTGAACGACCACTAAAATAGCATTTTTTGTGGTATCATTCAGGTACATTAATTGTGGGGGTTCTGAAATGAAAAGTTTAAAGGGCAATATTGATCACTATATGGAGATTAATGGAATTAAGAAATATAGCGATTTGCTCCGAGAAATTGCTAAACATTTGGGAATTAAGGGACAGGACATATATGAATTTGCAAAAAGAGAAAAATCCAATTTCACGAAGATGCTGAAAGGGGAAAGACCTCTTAAATACGAATTCATCATTCCTTTGGAAAAAATATTTGGCGTCTCATTGGCTCGTCTACTGGATGAAGATGCCTACAAATTACCCAACGAAAAGCAAAATATACCCTTCGATAAAGGATTCAGGTATTATGCAGCTTTAGATAATCCGGAATTATATAAAAAAGAGTTCGATGTATTACTCGCAAGTGATGGAAAGTCTATCATCACCCAAACTGACGAATTTGGAAAAACGTTCCTGGATTATGTGGTTAAGTATCACTCCGTTAACGGAGTTCGCTATCTTCACGACGAATATGGAATAACACTGAAATGGTATCATAATCAATTCGAGTCCAGAAAAGATAAATGTATAAGATGGCTTCCGTATAAAAACAGTATTGAGTTTGCTCGCCTTGTTGCAAGTATGGATGATACGGAGCTGTTCTACGATATTTTTGACTCTTACAATATGTTTTTTACAAATGGTCACTATGCCACAGAAAATTGTATTTTTTGTCAGAGCGAATATTTGGAAATACTGCTGGACAATGATAACTTGTTTCGTGCCCTATTTGAGAAAAAGGCATATGAACTAAAGTTGGGAAGCATTGGCAGAAGACAGAACCAAGTCGATTCTGTAACGTACCACTCCATAAACCCGATTATAAACAACTGCTTAAGATATGCGTTGACACATTTGGATAAATTTAAGCAAAGAGCAATAGACATATTAAAATTCGGAATTGACTATAACCGAAAAATAGGCGGTGAAGGCTCTTTCCCAAATTATTATGTTTGTAATGAGCTTGGAGGGCTAAAAAATTGTGCTAATGAAGATTACTACGATGTTATTATCTTTGTAGATATAGGAGTAGATGATGACGAAATAAGCCCCTTGATCGATCAATTAACGAAGTTCAATAAGTCATTTTTGTGGGAATAATTCATTCTTTGCAATATTCATGACTTTTTTCACAAAATTCGCTCTGTACGTCCAGAATAGCGAATTTTCGGTGAATATTCGCTTTGTTCAGTGAATATTCGCTTTGTTCAGGGCAAATTTGTAAGTTTTTAGTTAGTATCATTACAATCACTATAAAGGAAATGGGTTTGAAGAATGGGATTAATACCTTGTCCAAAATGCGGAGAGAAAGTCAGTGAAAAAGCAACCATGTGCCCTCATTGCAAAATCAATCTCTCACAACAGGTTTTAATAGTGTGTGAAGATTGCGGAATAGAGTACGATATAGAATTGTTGGCTTGTCCAAATTGTGGGTGCCCCAATTCAACTGTGGAGCAAAAAAAGCAAAGAAAGATTCATAAGGGAATTATAATATCCATAGCTGTAATTGCTCTGATTGCTGCATGTGTGTTTGGCTTTGGCATTTTCCAAAAAACAAAAGAGACAGATTACTATTCAAATATGGAAACTGTATCCTATACTATACTAGACGGGGCTGTCAAAGCGGAACACGCCGGAAATCTTATCCGAAATGTATGGTTCAATGCAATTTATGAGGTAAGGGATACCGAAACAGACAAATACACAATGGAAGGCGGTGAATTCGTAGCTGATTTCAATGATGCTATTTCCAATTTGTTTGCTGATGAAAACTTTGTCGATAGTATTTCTGAAATTGAATTAAATCAATCAGAAGTCACTGGGCTAATGAAAAAACTGAATAATCCTCCGCAGAAATATGAAGATGCCTACACGGTTCTAAAGACTTTTTATGATAATTACATAAAATTGACAAATCTGATTATCAATCCTACCGGAAGCCTTCAAACGTTTTCAAACGATTTTGACGCATATGATACAGCTGTGGCGGATTCATTTGAGGAAATGAAGCTGTTTTTAGACTGATTTTGTTTTTCCTCGATATCACGCTAAAGTGAGGTTGCCCCTATATCTAGTGTCTCCACATTATTTTTTCCTACAACATCTTGACAATTTCTAAAATCTGCTATAATTGCAATGGTC
>CAYUTE010000231.1:0-7338 GCA_964447545.1 uncultured Eubacteriales bacterium | reverse complement strand
GAGGATATTCACGCCATGGCGGCGGAGCTTTTTCCGGAAAAGACCCGACAAAAGTTGACAGATGTGCCGCATATGCAGCTCGCCACGTTGCTAAAAACATAGTTGGTGCAGGAATTGCCAAAAAATGCGAGATTCAAATTGCATATGCAATAGGAGTTGCAACTCCGGTTTCGGTTAGAGTTGATACTTTTGGAACATCTAATATTTCGGATGATGTTCTTTCTGAGGCAGTAACTCATATTTTTGATTTGCGTCCATCAGCCATAATTCAGAACTTTGGATTGCGTTCGCCAATGTATTCTTCTCTTGCTTCATACGGGCATATGGGTCGTGAAGAATTAGGCGTTGCTTGGGAAAAGCTTGATAAAGTATATGAACTGAAAAATTATTTAAAATTAAAATGATTTAACCATAATAAAGGAGAACTATATATGGGCAGTAACATGGAAAATGATATAAAAAGCAAATTACAACAGCTTGAAGAGTCTCTTAGTAGTGTTAAAAGTTTAAACGATATTTTGGCTGTTAAATCCAAGTATTTAAAAAAGTACACAAAAACTTTGTATTCTGAACTAAAAAGTGCAGATGCAGAGAGCAAAAAAACACTCGGAAAACTTATAAATGATTTTAAAAATATTGCTGAATCTAAGATAAAAGAGTTTGAAAATAAGTTTAAATCAGAAAAAGCCTCTTCTAAATACGATGTTACTATAGTTAAAGAAAGTCTTAAACTCGGTTCAAACCATCCGCTTATAAGCTTTTATAAAAAGCTGGAAAAAGTACTTGTTGGTATGGGATTTTCTGTTGTTCAAGGGCCGGAAATTGAACTTGATAAATATAATTTTGAGATGTTAAATATTCCATCTCATCATCCTGCACGAGACATGCAAGATACATTTTATATTTCTGCGCCTAATGTGCTTTTGCGTTCTCATACTTCATGCGTGCAAATTCGCACGATGAAAAATGCCGAGCCACCTATTCAAATTATTTCGCCGGGAACAGTTTATCGTGTTGATGATATAGATCCGCAACATACACCTATGTTTTATCAAGTTGAAGGATTAGTAGTTGCTGAAGGAATTTCATTTGCAAACTTAAAAGCGGTTATAATTAAGCTTTTAAAAGAGGTATTCGGTAATGAAATAGGTGTTAGATTTCGCCCAAGTTATTATCCATATACAGAACCTAGTGCTGCTGTTGATATGTCGTGTACGCAATGCGGCGGTAAGGGTTGTAGAACCTGTGGATATTCGGGTTGGATAACAGTTTTAGGTTCAGGTATGGTTCACCCTAATGTTCTCGAGGGCGTCGGTTACGACAGTAAAAAATATAAGGGCTTTGCGTTTGGTTTAGGAATTAACCGCTTGGCATTGCTTTATTACGGATTAGATGAAATTCGCAAATTTTATGAAAACGATATAAGTCTTTGGGATCAAATATAGGCTTAAGGGGGGATATAACGTGTTTAAATTTTCATTTGATTGGTTAAAAGATTATTGCGGTAAAGATGTATCTTATGATGATGTAATGAGAAAACTTCGTACACAAGGATTTGAGTTTCAAGGTAGTAAAAAAATAGGGGAAGATGTAGTTACTGCAATTGAAGTTAAAGCTAATAGGCCCGATATGCTTTCTCATATGGGAATAGCAAGAGAGGTAAAAGCTTTTGACGGAGAAAAAATACCAAATATTAAAAATCATGATATTCCGATTGTAAATAATGATTCGTTTGCAGTTAAAATTAGTGCAGAAGATGGCACATGTGAACGCTTTTGTGCATTAAAGATGAGCGGTGTAAATGCATCTGCTGTTTTGCCGGAATACATTACTCGTAGGTTGAATGCACTTGGTATAAATAGTGTAAATCCCGTGGTTGATATTTGTAATTATGTAATGCTTGATATTGGTCAACCAATGCATTGCTATGATTTTTCTAAAATTTCCAATAAGGAATTAAATGTTCATCTTGCAAAACATGATGAAAATATTGTTACATTTGCAGGCGAAACCGCCGAAGTAAAAACCGGAGATATAGTTATTTCTGATGCAGACGGAATTAAGTGCGTTGCAGGAATTATAGGTTGTGAAAGTGCTGCTGTTACTAATGAGAGTACTGATATTATTTTGGAATCAGCTGTTTTTGAACCTGTTAATATTCGCTTGGCTTCTAGGAGAATGAAGATTTCAACTCCATCTTCATTCCGTTTTGAACGCGGTGTAAGTAGTGAGAATTCCATGAACGCATTGCTTGAATGTGCTGAAATGATAAAGAAATTTTGCGGTGGAGTTATTGAATCTAATGTATTCGATTATTATCCGAAGAAGTCAGATAGTAAATTTTTAGATTTAAATATAAAAAACAATAATGCTTTGATTGGTGCTAATCTTTCAGAGCAAGAGGTAATAAATTGCCTAGAAAAATATGGATTTGAATGCACTCCGATAACTGAAAATGAATTAAAAGTTAAAATTCCTAATTATAGATTGGATTTAAAACAAGAAGTTGACTTAATAGAAGAAGTCGCCAGAATTTACGGTTATGATAATATTGAACCCGTAATGCCTACTATAATGACAAGTTATAGAGAAAATCTTGTGTGGGATAACATTAGTTTGGCCCGTGAGGTGCTTTGTGGTTTAGGATTCAATGAAACAATAAATTATGCATTCATTCCGGGCGATACAATGAAAAATCTTGGAATCGCTCCGGGCGATAGATTGTATTCTGATATTTCAATTCAAAATCCGATATCAGGCGCCTATGCACTTATGCGCCCAAATATGGTATACTCTCTTGTTAATTGCCTAGCATATAACTATTCAATCGGAAATAGCAATTTGGCGCTTTTTGAGCTAGGCAGGGTATATTTTAGAGATGAAAGTATAGAAACTAAATGTAAAGAAATAGACACCTGTGCATTTGTAATGTCCGGTGTTAGACTCCCTCGTGGATTTGGCGTTGAAAAAGACGTAAAATATACGTACTATGATCTTTTAGGATACATAAAAGTTGTTATGGATCGCTTTGGAGAGTCGTTTGAACTTAAGAAAAACGACTACGCATTTTGTGAAGAAGGTTCAGGATTTGATATAGTTGCAAACGGCAAAGCTATAGGCTTTATTGGTGAGCTTAATAAATCTAAACTCAATAAAATTCAGAACGCAAAACTTATCAAAGATAAAATCTTTTTCTGTGAGTTTTATTTAAATGATATATCTGAAAAAACCAAGAAAATTAAATTTCAATCTAAATATCCTCCGGTAAAACGTCTTTATAATTTGGTTCAACGCAAAGATGTTTCGGCAAAAGAGGTCAAAGATTGTATAAAGTCAACTTCGGAAGTAATCCGGGGCATAACTGTTAACGATATATATTCAGATAAAACATTTTCTGATAATGAATACGCTGTTTTATATGAGGTTAACTATGGTAGTAAAACATCAACGTTAACTACTGAAGAAATAGAGAATATAGAAAATGAATTTTTAAATAAATTGTCGGCTAAATTTGGAGCGCATTTAAAAAGTTAGAAATAAAAAAAGGTACCGCCCATAATAGATGAGCGGTGCTTTAATTTTTTACAATAATTTGTTGGCAGAAGATGCATCAAGTTTATCAAATGTTTTAAGATATGGCATTATCAAGTTTAAAACGCTTTTTACTCCACCTTCTACATAGCTTTCAATGTACATTACTATTTCAGGGTCGTGGATACTTTTTCTGATTAGCGCCCAACCGTTTTGACTTTTTCCTGGAAAATTTATTCTTATTCCTTCAATGTTGTTTAAATCTAAGGCCATATCATTGTTTGATATTGCGCTATTTTTTATATTTTCCAGTACTTTTTCAGAATATTCCAGAGCGTCTTCTGCTTTTATTGGCATTCTTAAGCACACGCTCTCTTTAGCCTCTATAAGGGTTTTTAATTCTTCATCTAAAGTTTTACCTTGCAACGTTAAATTTACCATTTCTATGGTGATTTTTGCCGCTAAATAAGCGCCGTCATCTATAAAGTTATTTTCTTTGAAAGCCGCATGACCGGAGGTTTCTATGGCAAGGGGGCAATTTGTGCCTTCTTTGTTTAATTTTTTAGCCATACTTATTACATTTTGGTATCCACGTTTATAACGGAATTGTTTTCCGCCACGATTTTCTATAAATTCACGTAGATAGTCTGAAGTTACCGAATCAGTAACTATAGAGGCTCCGGGATTGTTTTTAAGCGCAATGATTGAAGCCAATGCAATAAGTTTGCTTTTTTCAATCATTTTTCCGCCTTTTCCTGCTACAGCTGCACGGTCTACGTCGGTATCAAATATTATTCCAAGGTCTGCCTCTGATTCTTTAGTTGTCTTAATAAAACTTTGAATGGCTTCTGCGTTTTCCGGATTTGGAATATGATTTGGAAAATCACCGTCAGGTTCTAAAAATACGCTCCCGTCGGTGTCAGCCCCCAGCGGTATTAAAATTTTATCTGTAAAAAATCCTCCGGCTCCATTTCCTGCATCTACAATTATTTTTAAATCTTGTAGTGGTTTGTTTGGATTTTTAGCGTTTTTAACGCCATTTTTAATAAGATTTTTGATTTTTTCGCAATATGGCTCCATAATATTTGCTTTATAAATATTACCTTTTTGCTCTAATTTCAAAACGTTACAATCTTGAGCAATTTCAAGTATTTTTTCTATGTCGGTTTTTGAAATTCCTCCTAGCTTTGTAAAGAATTTAAACCCATTGCGTTCAGAAGGTAAATGGCTTGCAGTTATTTGAATCGAAGCCGTGCAGTTAAGCTCCGCAACTGCCATATACATAGCAGGTGTTGATGATAAAGAGCAATCATATACGTTTATGCCCATATTTGTTAAAGTGTTTGTGCATACGTTTTTAATACGTGAGGCAGATGTTCTGGAATCATGCCCTATAGCTATTGATATTGATTTATAATCTAGTTTTAAATTTATAGATAACCATTTTGCAAAAGCAAAAGTGATTTTTTCAATAACTTCATTAGTAAGTTGAACATTTGTAGAATTATCGATTTTTTCAGCAATTCCTCTTATATCCGAACCGCTTTTTAGTTTTCTCCAAAACCCATTTAACATTTTACGTGTCTCTCCCTTAGCTATACGGAAATTTTATTAAATTATATACAATTATAGATAATTTTATCATAAATACGCAAAATGTTAAGTGTAAAGTCGAAATACTATTTTGCGGGGATTTTTAAAACTTGACCGACTCTGATATTTCCGTTTTTAAGATTATTAAGTGCTATTATTTCAGAATACCTGTTGCCGTTACCGAGTTTAGTTGTTGCTATTCTCCATAAAGTGTCTCCGGGCTTAACAGTGTAGGAATTATTTTCAGATTTAATATTTTCGGCCGGGATTTTTAGTATTTGACCCGGATAAATCATGTCATTTGTCAAACCGTTTGCAGCCATTATTTCTGTGTATTTTGGGCCATGGCCAAGATATCTTTCAGCTAGTGACCATAGTGTTTCACCCGATGCCACTCTGTGAAGTAATGGTGAGTCATTGTTGCAGTTAGGGATTCTTAGCGTTTGCCCCGGATATATATTAGAGTTTGAAAGACCATTTAGCTGCATTATTTGTTTGTATTTTTCTGGATCCCCAAGCGTTTTTTGAGATATTTGACGTAAAGTATCACCTCTTTGGACTGTGTAAAAAGTAGGTTCGCATGATTTAGAGTTTTCATTATTATTTTCGTAAATATTGTTGTTCAAGTGATTAAGTCCTTTCTTGCTTATAATTAACGGATAATCAACATATGAAATATTAAGACCTACATTTCCGTTTATGCCCGGTACTATACCTTTTTGCGAAAATTTCCATATAGTAACGTTATTCTTGTAAGAAGGATAAAATTTGTTTGTAGAGCCAAGGTCTTCAATCCATATATCGTTTGCTGTTTTGTTTTCAACCGAGATTCCTTTTATATCAAGAAAACTCTTGTAAAGAGCAAAGTAATATCCGTTTGATTTAATAATATTAGCAAATGCCGATATTATATCCGAAATAAAAGTAGCACCTTTTTGTTTTGCAAGTTCGTTTTCAAATTTTAAAGCCAATGGATAGTAAAATTTATATGGTTTTATTGTTTTTAAAAAATGTTTGGCTTCTTGCTCTGCATATTTAGGGGTATATGCGTTGGATTGATGATATGCCCCCGCAGGTATTTTATATTTAGAAGAATTTTTAACATTATTTTCAAATTCCGAATCTATACCAGACTTATCAAATGTTGCACGAATCATAGCAAACTGAATCTTTTCTGAACTAACGGTTTGCCAGTTTATATGTCCCTGTATTTCTGAAACATCTATACCTTTTAGCTCTATATATCTGGTCTCCTTTCTAAATGAGTATTAAGAGTGCAATGTGATTTATAAAAATTTTATTACGCTTAATAAAAGCAAGATTTTCGTAAAATTTTTATTGACATGCACCTTAGTAAATGATATGCTAATAAACAGAAAGAATATTCTTGTGCTAGTGTAGCTCAGTTGGTAGAGCAATTGATTTGTAATCAATAGGTCGGGGGTTCAAGTCCCTTCACTAGCTCCACTGGAATATATTCGGGAGATTTCCAGAGCGGTCAAATGGGGCAGACTGTAAATCTGTTGCTTCGGCTTCGATGGTTCGAATCCATCATCTCCCACCATTATTTTTTAAAGCGCTTCTTGTGAGGCGCTTTTTTGCATAATACATATTTTTAAAGCATATTGCTTAACTAATAAATAACTGTAAAATAACTAAATTAATTGCTTGACTAACGCCATAAAAAGTGATAATATCAAAAGTGTTGGCGTAGCTGTAATAAATAGTTATGCCGGTGTGGCGGAATAGGTAGACGCAAGGGACTTAAAATCCCTCGGTAGCAATACCGTGCCGGTTCGAGTCCGGCCACCGGTACCATATAGGAGTATTCATAACGGACTTAAGTTGTGGGTACTCAGTTTTTTTATTATGCTTTACTTGTGAGGTTAAATTTATCTTAGTAGCTTTTTTCTTTATAAAAAGCCGTAATATGGGTTGTAAACTTTTTAACTAAAATATTGGAAATTTTTTTATTTTATGATATTATGTTCTGGCAACTAATTGTTCTAAAATTTTAAAATCAAACAACATAATGCGGGAGTAGTTCAGTGGTAGAACGTCAGCTTCCCAAGCTGGATGTCGCGGGTTCGAACCCCGTCTTCCGCTCCATTGAGGAATCTGCTCGGAACTTTCCGAGTTCGATATAGAAATCATTCGAAAGAATGATTTTTTTGTATTTATAAATCATCCATCCAAAAAGAAAGGATGGTGAAG
>CAYUTE010000230.1:0-3532 GCA_964447545.1 uncultured Eubacteriales bacterium | reverse complement strand
ATACTTTTGTAATAATTATGTTTCATATCTTGTAAACTCCGTTTATTTTTATGTCAACTTGTATTATAATTAAAGCAAATTTTAAAGGAGAATTTTTGAATGGCTAATTTTGGAGAAAGATTTAAAACTTTAAGGACTAGTCTTGGTAAAACCCAAGAGGAATTAGCTAGAGATTTTAACAAAAAATATTTCTATAATTATGGGAAATCGTCAATTTCATTATACGAAAACAATAAACGCATTCCGGAAATGAATGCTTTGGAAGCATGGGCGAATTATTTTAATGTTTCTACTGATTATCTTTTAGGTCGAGACGATAAAAAAAATATTGAAAGCTTCAACATAAGATTAAAAAGATTAAGAAGTAAAAACAATATGACTAAAGAAGAATTGGCTGGAAAATTAAATGTCAGCGAAGATGTTGTTGAAAAACTGGAAACAGGTGAAAGAAAGCCTGATTACAAAATAGTTAACAAAGTAGCGAATTGTTTTAATGTAACTGTTGATTATTTATTATGTAATACAGACAAAGAAAACCCTGTCGATAAAAAAGTTATAAAGTTGGTCGAAGAAGGATTTGTGGAAAAACTAGTTGATTTGACAGAAGAACAAAGAGACAAAATTTTAGAATATGCTGCATTTTTAAAAATGCTAGAAAAAAAATATTAATTATTTTTCAACGAATTAATATAAATTTCCATTTTTTTTAGTAAATGTTTGTTTAATAAAACTATATTGGAAATTTCATTTATTATCCTTTTGTTCTTGTCTGTCTTTTCGTCATTCATTTAAAAACACCTCACTATAAATTTATCTTTTTTTGTTTTTTCTTTCAAATAAAAATTCTAAACAATCTTAAATTATCCTTCTTATTGTTTTACATTTTTTCATTAAATTGTAAAAAAAAATTAAGGCCGAAGGGAGTTGTTGAAAATGAAATGTAAACAATGTTTAAAAGAAATTCCAGAAGGTGCAGTTGTTTGTCCGTTTTGTGCTGAAAAAGTTAATTTACATGGAGGAAATAATAACAATCACCCCAAAAAGAAAAGCGGTTGCCTGATTGCAATATTAATTGTTTCGGGCTTGTTAATTTTTTGGTTTATTGCTTCAATAGTTATCGCCATTTTAGCAACTAACAGTGATGAATCTGGAGCAACAAAGACCGTTACCGTAACTCAACAGCAACAGCAGACAAAGGAAAAGAAAGCAATAAAAATCGGAGATACCTTTAAATCTAATGCTTTTAAAATAACTGTTAAGGGCAAGGAAACCAGAAAAAGAGTATATGATGATAGCGGATATGTTTATAATGAAGCTGACGGAGTATTTCTTATTATAAGATTGCATTATAAAAATATTGCTGATAGCGCAAAAAGTTTAGATAGTGGAGATTTTCGGCTAATAGCAGACGGAAAAGAGTACAATCCTTCAATGATAAGCCTTATTGGTAGTAATGATATTTTTTACGACCAGCTTAATCCTGGAATCGAAAAAGACGGTTGCATATATTTTGACATACCGAAAGAAGTTGCTGAATCTAAATTAATATTAAAATTATCCCCAAGCTTTACATCTGATGTTTTCAAAGGAGAGGTTGAATTATATTAATCTATTATAAAAACAAGGAGGTTTTAACTATGAAGAAATTATCATTACTTTTAGCGATAATTTGCGTTTTATTATATTGCTCTGCTTGTTTTGCTGGGAATAGATATGTGGAAGTTGGACTAAATGAATATATACATGTATACCTAGATACAGAAACATTGAAAAAAGATGAAAGTAATAATAGTTTTAACTGCTGGGTTAAATATTTATATAACGACAAAGGACAAAAATATTATGAAATGGGAAAAGTTAGATATGAAATATGTAATTTTACTTTTTATCCAAATAGAACTTTTACTTTACATACATATTTGGCATATGACAAATATGACAAAAATATAAAAGATGTCGTTATCCCCTATTATGAAACAAAAAACAAAACAATTCCTCCTGAATCAGATCATGAGGCAATATGGGAATATTTATATAAATAAAATAAACAAATTGTATCTTCTGCCTGCTTTGTCAGCTCACAATATAAAAGATTATGCGAGGTTGAATTAATTAATGTTATCTAAACTATGGAAATTATTAAAAGAATGTTTTGCGAGTAAACCTATTAATAACAATATTGATAAGGAGATTGATAACCTTGTTGATGAGTTTGTTAATGAGATTTTTCCCAAAGAAAAGCCGTTGATGGGCTTGTTTGGAGGGGCAAAAACTGAAAAAGAACCGGCAAGAGAAGTACCAACTGTTCCAGACGAAGAAAAGAAATACTATCAAGACGATGAATATTATCAAAGCGTTCTGCATGAAGGGACCCCTTTTGAAAAAAGAGTTGTGTTTTTTGAGGACAGAAAGAAAACAGCTATTCCATCTAACAGAGGTCTATATCCGGCAGAAATCTTGCTGCTGAGTTATTGCTCTAAAGGTACTTACCCAAGACCGGAAAAAGGGTATCCTGGTTTCTGGTGGTTTGAATATGGTATTCGTGATGTGACAGCCGCACTCAAAACCCTAGAAGAACGTGGCTATATTTTTTTTGGCAATATAAAAGATTCGTTGCGAGGTCTTACGGTTGCTCAACTTAAAGAATTACTTTTATCTCAAAGTCAATCTACCGCAGGAAAGAAAGCCGACTTGATAGCACGTGCAATTAATACCATACCCGAAGAAGCTTTGATAAAAGCAGGAATTACCCCAAAATATAGACTTACAGAAATAGGTCGGCAGGAATTAGAAGAAAATGCTTATGTGCCTTATATGCACAGTTTCCCCCATAAAACAATAGAACTCGAAAGAGAAGATGAAAATTTTAACGTATGGAGTATTAATAAACTCCTTGGCAAAGGTGATAAATCAAACTGGAAAACTGTTGTAGGCGATCAGGAGAGCAAAGTAAATGCAACAACTGCCGCTAGGAACGAAGCTTTTATGAATAGCTTGAAGAAAACAGATCCAAAAGGATATAAGATTTTAAAAGCACAAGACCAACAACTAAAAGCGATAAATGAAGCATATGATAAATTCCGTAAAGATAAAGATTTAGAATCTTATATAAAATTCTGGGAGAAGATTTGGCAGAGGGGCGGTCTTAAATTTGAAGGCGTAAGATGGTGTTTTGAATTGCCAAACTTATACATTAAAGCAAAAAGATATGATGAAGCCCTTGCGCTTTGCTATAAAATTCTAGAAACAAAATCAACTTATTATGCAAATAAAGCAAATTCTTTAATTTATAAAATTGAAATATTAAAAGCTAAAGGCAAAAAATAAATATCTCTGAGAGGTATTTCTTTTTTATCCTAGTTATCCAAATTATTCTAGAGAAAATAGAGGTGTTAACATGGCCTGCTTTTATAAGAGAGGTAAAACATGGACTTTCAGTATGGATATAGGTAAAGACGAATTTGGCAAACGCAAAAAGAAAGCCGTGGGCGGATTCCGTACCAAAAAAGAAGCGGAAGAAGCAGCGGCTAAA
>CAYUTE010000229.1:0-2593 GCA_964447545.1 uncultured Eubacteriales bacterium | reverse complement strand
GGTCTAATCAGTCTAAAGAATGGGCTGAAAAAAGTGAAGCAAGTGCTAAAAAGTCTGAACAGGCAAAAGATGAAGTTATCGCACAGAAAGATGTTGTAATCGGCGAAGTAACCGCAGAGGGCGAAAAGCAAAAAGGGATATTAGAAACCACATCACAGTCATATATTGATGAAGCCAAAAATTGGGCTAACAAATTAGGCGATACGGTTGACGGGGTTGAATATTCTGCTAAACATTATGCAGAATTGACGGCTGATAGGGCGGAAACGGCGATAACGGATATTAACAATACTAAAGATACAGTTATAACAGATATTCAAACAGAAGGCACTACACAAGTTAATAATATAAAACAAACTGGGTTTTATATGGAAGATGGGAAGCTGTATTATACTGATGAAGTAGGAAATGTGAAAGAATTTCCCGCAGACAGTATTCCATTAGGCTTTTCGACATATCAAGGTGATGGCGTTCAACCTTCTGCGGCTTGGCTTGCTTCAAACGGGCAATGGAATAGTGGAGATATGTATTTAACTTTTTATAACCACTATGTACCGCTTATCGGTCAGAAGTTTGCCGTAGGCTATGTAAGAAACCATACAGAAACTTATGACGATTACGACCTCGTTATCAATCAGGATGATATGACTTTTAGGCTTCCATTATTAGATGGTAGTGAAAATTTACCGAGCAATAAGAGAATTGACTGGACATCATATCTCACTACTTCTGAGGTAAATTTACCTAAAGCACCTGCAAATGGGTTTATATCGATGAACAGTGGTTCTAATACTTCTGTTGGATACTTATTCAATGTGACAGCCAATATACAAAGTAGCTCAGGACAAACAACAAAACAAGACTATCGTCGAAGTTTTGTTCCTGTTACAAGAGGAGATTTGGTTCATGTGTACCAAGACACCTATAATGATACACAGCAGTTATATTTCATGTACGCCAAAGGCAATGGCACACTATATTTCAAAGTCGGTAATGCAGTACAAAATCTTGAACTGTTGAATGTTGGCGAAGTAATGAATACTCTTGCAACAAAAACAGACAAAGCACAGGCTGCGAACGCTGCAATGCCATCAGACAAATATATTGATTTAACTTTAGGTGCAAGTGGTACAATGTATACCGCTCCTGCTGATGGTTGGGTTAATTTGGCAAAACGTTCTGGAATTCCTAATGCATATATCCATTTTTATACTCCTTTTATACAAATGGAACGGTTTTCAGTTAACGCTGCTGACCTTTTGAGTGTTTGTATACCAGTAAAAGCTGGAGATGTTTTTGTGGTTAACTATAGTATAACAGGAAAAACCGAGAATTTTGTATTTATATATGCGGAAGGAGCAAAATAAAAATGTTTTATATTGAAAATGAAGAAAAAATAATTTTATTTGATGAAGATAAAGAAAAGTTGGAAAATACTTTAGTTTTTATGCCGCAATATAAAGGTTTAGAAATTTTAGAAACTGATAGACCTATTGAAAATTTTCAGTTTGCAGATACAGAGGAATATATAGCAGAACAAGTACAAGAACGAGAAAAAATTTTTAACGAACAATTTTTTAATACTTCATTAGGGTATATCAAGCGTAAGGTTACAATGAAAGACGGCACTATAAAAAGTTTCTTATCTGATATTTTGCCGTTATTACAAATAGGTATCCCCATAATTAGTTATGAAAAACCGGATTTTACGACAGAAGAAATGCCGAAACAAAATACTAATGTAATTGTTACGGACAAGTTTATAAACGAGTGTAAGCAACAAGTATTAAAAGATTTTTACGGTGCCGAAAGTGAGGAAAATGTAGATGTTAGAATGGTACAATGATGATGATATAGCAATATTTCTTAGCCGCGAGCCACAAATAGATATAAGATATATTACGTCTTATTTTGATGAAAAATTAAAAAAAGATATTAAAAAAAAGCCTTTTGAAAATAAGACTGATATAGACGTTCTTTTGATGGACAAAATAAATGATAAGAGTTACGACTTCAATATTCCAAAAGGCTATACATGGGATGGAGCAAGTATTCCACGTCTATTTTGGCGATTAATAGGCTCTAAAACTGATAACCGTTTTTTAATCCCTTCAATGATACATGATGTATTATGCGAAAATCATCATTATGTAAATAATGATAGATATTTTGCAGATAAAGTGTTTGAAAGACTTTTATATGTATCAGAAGTAAACGCTTTCAGTCGTTGGATGATTTTTCATAGCGTGGATAATTTTCAAAAGTTTTGTGGGTGGGGGGAATAATGACAAATTTAAACTTCAAAATGTCTGAATTAATTTATTCAGAAACGGCAATTAAACATAATATAAACAATATGCCTGATATCAACAGTCTTGACAATATGTTAAACTTAATTGTCTTTATACTTCAACCTATAAGAGATAAGTTCGGAGTTATAAATATTACAAGCGGTTACAGAAATAAACAAGTTAATCAGCTTGTCGGTGGTTCAAGCACATCAAACCATTTATATGGCAGAGCGGCAGACTTGCAACCCAAAAAAGCAAAACTAATAGATATTTATAATTTTGTTATAAATAATTTAGATTAT
>CAYUTE010000228.1:0-1624 GCA_964447545.1 uncultured Eubacteriales bacterium | reverse complement strand
TTGAGGAATAGAAATAATTTTTACACTTACTCCGTTAGCGCGTAGCATGTCCATAGCTCTTTCTGCAGCCTTTTGACCGAAGGATATATGGATGCAATTTCTCTCCATCAGTCGGGCTTTAGCGAAACAGTAGCAGGTCTGGGGACAGCGCTGACTCCGGAACAAGTAAAACTTCTTTCCAGACACGCTGATGAAATCATTTTGTCTTATGATGCTGACGGACCCGGTCAAAAGGCTGCAGAAAGAGCTATGGACATGCTACGCGCTAACGGAGTAAGTGTAAAAATTATTTCTATTCCTCAAGCTAAAGACCCTGATGAATATATAAGATCTAACGGCAAAGACGGAGCGATAAGATTTAAAAATTTAGTTGAAACTTCAAAGAACGATATGGAATTTAGACTTTCAAATTTAAAAAGCTCAATTGATATATCAAGCACTGAAGGGAAAATAAAATATCTAAATCAAGCCACTAAGTTGATTTCAAAGTGCGACAATCCAATAGAAAAAGAAATATATGCATCAAAACTCTGCGACGAAACAGGATTAAACAAATCCGCTATAATACTGCAAATTAAAAAATATGAAAAACAAAATCACAGAAAAAATCAGAAAAAAGAATTTAAAAATATAGAAAAACTGACATCCGCAATAAATGATAAAGTAAACAAAGAAAAACACAAAAATTTACGAGCTGCTTGTGCTGAAGAATCGGTGCTTTCCTGTATTATGAATAATAACGATATGGCAAGCAGTATAATCTCAATGATTCCTAAAGAGTTATTTATAACCGAGTTTAACAAAAAAGTATATTCAGCAATAGAAAAGCTCGTTAATGAAAATAAAGTTATAGATATAAATTCGATATCTAAAAACGAATTCTCTTTTGAAGAAATTGGCAAAATCACCAAGATATCTTGTTCATATGAGCCTCATATGAGCACGAAAAATTCACTAGAAGAATACGCAAATATTTTAAAATCAGAAAATCAAAAAAATAAAATCAGTAATGTTAATCAAACATCTGAAAACGACATAAAAAACTATATTGAAGGTCTAAAAAATGCAAAAAGATAATTTAAAAAACAAGAATGTTGAAATAAAACAAAGGAGGAAGAAAGCATGGAGGAACTAAACCCAAAATCAAAAACTGTGGAATCTGTAATTAAAGAACTTTTAAATCACAGTAAATCCTCTGGGCATATAAGCACAGGTGAGATTTTGGAGGCTATGGGAGAAATAGATTTTGACCCTGACCAAATTGAATCTTTATATAATTCTATGGAGTCTATGGGGGTTGAAATAGTTGATGCGCTTGATGAAAAAAATCACGATCATTCAGATGAACACCATGCCGATGAAACCAGTACTCCTATAATAGGCGAAGCCTCCGCAACCGATGACCCCGTAAAGCTTTATTTAAAAGAAATCGGCTCTATACCGCTTCTTAGCGCACAAGAAGAATTCGACCTTGCAAAGCGCACAGCTGAAGGTGACGAAGATGCAAAACGTAGATTAACTTCGGCGAACTTAAGGCTTGTTGTAAGCATAGCAAAAAGATATCTTGGCCGCGGGATGCAATTCCTGGATTTAATTCAAGAAGGAAATCTTGGATTAATTAAAG
>CAYUTE010000227.1:0-3290 GCA_964447545.1 uncultured Eubacteriales bacterium | reverse complement strand
TTATAGATCTTTTTTGATTGATTTTTTATATTGTAAATAACTTTCAAGTATAATAGTTGCACTTACGGTGTCTATTATGCTTTTTCTTTTTTTACCACGAACATTTGTTTCGTTAAGATATTGATGCGCTGAAATAGTAGTTTGTCGCTCATCCCATAGGACTACCTCTGTGTTTGTTTTTGCTTTTAGTATTTCTGCAAATTCTTGAGCTCTTTTTGCGCTTTCTCCTAAACTGCCGTCCATGTTTTTGGGCAGTCCTAAGATTATTTTTTGAACTTTGTTTTCAGAAATTTTTTCTGATATTTTTTGAGCAAGATTTTCTAAACTTTTTTCTTTTAAAACACAAAGAGGATATGCTAAAATTTCATTTTTGTCGCATATAGCTAGTCCTGTGCGGGCCTTGCCCAAATCTACTGATAGTATAATCATAAATAAAAACTTCTTTCAAAATAAATATAAAAAATAAAAATAAGTATTGACATAGGTAAAAATAAGTGATAAAGTTAAGTTGTTAGCACTCGGAACCATTGAGTGCTAAAAGCTGCTTTGATAAGAGGTGAAATAAACTGGAGATGCTGGATCGAAGGTTAAAAGTATTATTGTCCATAGTGGAAAAATATATATTTACTGGAGAACCGGTTGGCTCTAAAGCGGTTTGCGAGGATTTGGATAATGCATTCTCACCTGCTACCATCAGGAACGAGATGGCTGATTTGGCAGGCTGTGGATATCTTATACAGCCACATATTTCTTCAGGTAGGATACCATCATATCAGGGCTATAGATTATACATTAACAGATTAATGAATAAAAAGCCAATAGAAAAAGAAGATAAAATTCTTATCAATGGAGTTTTGAGCCAGTCGTCGACAGATTTAGAAGCAATTTTAAGTTCTGGAGCGAAAGTTTTATCGGATATTACAGGATGCGTTGCGGCTGTAAGTACTCCATCAGGAGATACTTCGGTTGTTAAAGATATTCAATTTGTAAAAATAGGGCGTAGGAGCGCCATGATAGTTTTAACAACTGCCGATGGAATGGTTAAAAACAAACTTTTTAGATGTGACTATGATATAAATTCTGATTTACTCTATATGTTTCATGAAATTCTAAATGGTAAATTTGTTGGAGAGAAATTAGAAAACATAACACCTGAATTTATGAATATTATGGTTGGAGAGGATCGTGAGCTGGCATTTTTGCTTTTGCCGGTGTTAGATGTTTTAATGCAGGCAGCAAAAGAAGCAAGAAAAGTGCATGTAACGGTTTGCGGGCAAAAAAATTTGCTTGCAGCTCCGGGTATGTCACCTGAAACAGTTGTTAATATATTTAATTTTCTGGAGAATCGTGAGGAGCTTCTTGAGCTTATGAGCTCAGAAGATTATGGTGTTAAATTTACTATAGGCAGCGAAAACAAATATCTTCAACTTAAAAACTCCAGCGTCGTTACTGCAAACTATAACGTAGGCGAAAAGAGAGGCTCAATAATGGTTATTGGACCTACAAGAATGAATTACGGTGAAGTTTATGCTCAAATTGAGTATATAGCATCTATGCTTGGTGTTTTAATTTGCAGATTGCTTGAAAATAATTAGTTGTAAGAAGGGAGAACTTAATTACGTGAATCAAAACAAAAATTCTGAAAAAACCAAAGAAAAGATAGAAGAAAAAGATAAAGCGAATATCGCTGATGAAAAAGGTTCAGAAGAATCTAAATCTGAGTTTGAAAATTTAAAAGGAGAATTCAAAAAAACTCAGGAACTTCTTCTTAGAACAGCTGCTGAATACGATAACTTTAGAAAGAGAACCGAAAGAGAAAAAAGTATGATTTATAACGATGCTACAGCAGCCGCAATTTTGGAAATATTGCCATTATCAGATAGCTTAGATGCGGCAGTCACATCATCGGAAAGTATGAGTGAAGAATATAAAAAAGGTATTGAACTCATATATAACCAAATGCAAAAGGTTATGCAAAAATTTAAAGTAGAATCTTTTGGTAATATCGGCGAGGAATTTGACCCAAATATTCATAATGCGATATCGCATATTGAGGACGAGTCAGAAGATAAAAACATTATTTCTCAAGTTTTCCAAAAAGGATATAAAATTGGCGACCGTATAATAAGACATGCGGTAGTTCAAGTAACTAATTAAGAATCTAGTAAAAAATAGTATATAAATAAACAAATAATTAATTTTTTAGGAGGATTTTAAAATTATGTCAAAGATAATAGGAATCGATTTAGGTACAACAAATTCATGCGTATCAGTTATTGAAGGAGGAGAACCGGTTGTAATACCAAATGCAGAAGGTGCAAGAACTACTCCTTCAGTGGTAGCATTTTCTAAAACAGGAGAAAGAATGGTAGGCCAAGTTGCTAAACGCCAAGCTATAACTAATCCTGATAAAACCGTTGTTTCTATTAAAAGAGAAATGGGAACCGATTATAAAGTTTCAATTGATGGAAAATCATACACTCCACAAGAGATTTCAGCTATGATTCTTCAAAAATTGAAATCAGATGCTGAAAATTATCTTGGTGAAAAAGTTTCTGAAGCGGTCATAACTGTTCCGGCTTACTTTACCGATGCTCAGCGCCAAGCCACAAAAGATGCAGGTAAAATTGCAGGTCTTAACGTTAAACGTATAATCAATGAGCCAACAGCAGCTGCACTTTCTTATGGTATTGATAAAGAGAACGATCAAAAGGTTTTGGTTTATGACTTAGGTGGCGGAACATTCGACGTTTCAATAATAGAAATGGGCGATGGAGTACAAGAAGTTTTAGCTACTGCAGGAAATAACCGTTTGGGCGGAGATGATTTTGATGCTCGTATAGTTGATTGGATGGTTTCATCTTTTAAATCCGAAACAGGCATTGATTTAAAACAAGATAAGATGGCAATGCAACGCCTTAAAGAGTCTGCTGAAAAAGCTAAAATTGAACTTTCAGGAATGACATCTTCAAACATAAATCTGCCATTTATAACTGCAGATGCAACAGGACCCAAACACTTAGATTTAACTCTAACAAGAGCTAAATTTGATGAACTAACATCTGACCTTGTTGAAAAAACAATGGGACCTGTACGTCAAGCTTTAAAAGATTCTAATCTTGATATTTCTAAAATTGATAAAGTTCTTATGGTTGGTGGTTCTTCAAGAATTCCAGCAGTTCAAGAAGCTGTTAAAAAGCTAATCGGAAAAGATCCATTTAAAGGAATCAATCCTGATGAATGCGTTGCAATTGGTGCTGCAATCCAAGGCGGAGTTTTAGCTGGAGATG
>CAYUTE010000226.1:0-1505 GCA_964447545.1 uncultured Eubacteriales bacterium | reverse complement strand
ATTATTTAGACGCCACATTCATTTGTTTCTAACGCAAACAAATATCAACGCTCGGGTTTGTAAATTGAATTTCCAAGTTAATTTTGGACTTGCAATCAGCCGCATATTTTTCTCTCATAAAAGGACTTGTTTATTCTGCGGATTTTAATGTTTCGGTCAAAAACCCACTTTTTTTCTTAATTTTCTATTAATATATAAAGAAATGAAATAAAACTAAATTAAGAAAAAAAGTGGGTTTTTGACCGAGAAAACATTTTTCTTCAAAAAAGCTTCTAAAAGTTGCAAAAATACCTCAAAATAGCCCATTTTTGCAACTTTTAGTTATAATTTTGGCAATTTTTCGAAAAAATTTCGTGGCCATTTTTATTTTCAAAAGTGGGCAGAAAGTGGGCAGAAGGCCAGAAATGTGAACATTGTGTGAACAAATCAACAAAATTTTCATAGCAAAATGACCGTTGCCCACTTTCTGCCCACTTTTATTGATCAAATCTGGCCGCAAAATCAGCCTGCTTCGTGGGATCTTTTTCGTCATTCCAGGTAGCAGTAATAATATTAAATTCCCTCAAACCATTTTCTTTTCTCAAAGTTTGAAAGAGAATTTGAAGGACTTCGTCCGTTGTAAATGAGTGGGAAAAAGCTCTAAAACTATGAGTCACTTCATTGCAAACAGTAATGTCCCAGACTTTATTAGTCTCGCAATCTTTTTCGTAATTTAGAACTCTTTTGTAGATATAAAGCCCAGTTCCTTCGTTGAATCTGAATAGAACTTCTTCTCCAGGATATAAATTTTCGAGAACTGTAATAATTGTTGTAATATCCCCATTAGGCAGAGCGACCAGTGTCTTTGGATTAGGATATCTCCAATTTAGATAAAACAATATCAATTTACTCTTAATGCTTCCATCTCTTAGAACAGTTTTCTTGCCGTTTTTCCATATAATAAATTGGCCAATATGATAATATCCATATCCTAAATTAGAAAAATAGTTATATAAACATGCACCATTTTTAAACTTTAGATCTGGTCTTGGAAGCAAAATTTTTCTATTAGTTGACATTATTTTACCTCCTTTTAATAATCATAACGGAATGCTCTTTTCCTTTTAAAATCTTTTACAAGTTCTTCTTGCTCTTTTTTGAATCTTTTAGCTTCCTCGGGAGTCATTGAGAAAGTATTATACTCCTTATTTGCATTTAACCAAGTATCAAGATCGGCGATCATGTTTGTATACCAATATTCTTTCTTCACATCATCGTATCTATACAGCGTTCCTTGGGCTTTATCAAGCCATTTACGTCCTTCATTGACGATTTCTTGATCAACATCATTGATAGGCTTACCCCAAAGAATCTTTTTAACAGTGTTGTATAATTGCTTATCTTTAATATTTCTTTTTGCTTCTCTCTGAACTTTTCGCCCACCTTGGCTAGCCACGTACTGTCTATAGCCAGTAAGCGTAGGCCGATCAACTTCTTTTCCTCTCACATAAGTGACAACCCGTTTC
>CAYUTE010000225.1:0-1958 GCA_964447545.1 uncultured Eubacteriales bacterium | reverse complement strand
AATTAAAGCGTTTCTATCCTCATAAACATATTGATAAGAACCTTGTCTAATTGCGTTGTCAATCTCGACTGATACCCTTTTGCCCTTATCATTTACAAGTAATGTTTCAGGCTCAATCTTAAACATAGCAAGCAATTCAGCAACATTCATAATAACTTTTAAATTTATTTGATAAATTTTATCAAGTTTCATAGCCGTTCTGCTGTCTGACCCTGCTTTAGCAAGGTTTAAGTCTGTCGCTGTCTTTTTGCCCTGTTCCACATTGCCCATAGCATTGGCATTAACGGAGCTTGTATCAGATATATCATTTGCTAATACTGAAATCATATCTGCAAGACCTGTCGCATCAAATTTAACAGGTTGAGGGAAGCCTGCTTGATATGTTGCTTCGTATTCTAAGTATTTACCCGGTTTATAAGGGATTTTACCATTTTTGTACTTTTCTTTTAAGAATGTATCTGTACCCCACATACACGGATTAGCGTTAAATTCGGCTATATCGCCTGCTTTATTGAGTAAATGCTCTTTACCAATACACATATCAACGATACATTTTAACGGACTTATGCCCCTGCCTGTTTCGGGGTCTATCTGTGTTGCATCAAATACAAACGGATTGATATATATAGGGTTTTCATCAAAGAAAATTAAGAACTTTCCTGCCAATACTTCGGCTACAATGTTTTTGTATAGTTTGTTATTAAACTTTATATCCCCATGTAAGTATAAAACCTCGTACAATTCGCCGTATTTCTTAGCCGTTGCAAGGTCATCATCTGATTTATGCTCTGTTGTCTTGGTTTCTTCGTCTATATCAAGTTCGTCCTCTTGCTCTTTTGTCAAGGTATATAAAGGATTTTTCTTTATTTCTTCCAAACTTGCAAATCTTTTGTATATTTTCGGGCAACTGTCCCAACTTTCCTTGTCGCCATACTTGTATTTTGTAACATCAAAGTTAAAAAACATCGGGTTAATTGCTTCCACGTTGGCATTTTCTTCAATCGGCAATTCCTGCTCAACTAATCCTCTAAATTGGTCGTATCTCTTAACCTTTTTCTTTCTCGTTTTCCAGTCTGTCTTATAGATAAAATCGCCATAAATGCCCCAGTTATCAGTTGCAATATCAAACTGTAAACCTGCATTCATAGTTTTTAGAGCATGTACAACGGCTTGTTTCTGTTTGTCGGCTACTTCCTCATATTCCTTTGAAGTTCCCATAACATCAAACATTTGCTCTTCATTAGAGTAAATTTCTTTCCACATGGTTGACTTCATACTGTCCCACGTGGTGTAAATCTTATTTTCTTTGATATTTGACCGCCACTCGTTATCCTCGCCTTTATTTCTATCAGGCTGATTGAGAAACATATACTTTTTGAGCGTTTCAGCGGTCGTTAATTGTGTGTTTCTTTTCTTGTGAAACTGTTCCCACCAGTCTGAAATCTTTTTAGCAAGTTCATCTCTGTCGTCTTTGCTTAGTTTTTTAAATTTGCTTTCTTTTTCTATTTGAATGTCTGGCATTAATACTCATCCTCATTATTGTTTCTTCTTAACACATCAATATAAGCATTTAAAACTTTTATATCTTGCTTTAATTGCTCATTTTCTTTTATTAAATTTTCGTTTGAAATCCTTATGCGGTTTGCTTCTGTATCAATTTTATCATCTATAACAAACTCGCAAACATCATCAAATGGCACTTCTTTTAAAAGGTTGTTTTTACAATCGCATAAGGCTACAACATAGACATCATTATAATTGTTTTCATTTCTTTTTTTAGTTATTTTTAGAATGTTCATAAATTCCTCTTATTTTGCTTTTATTATAACACATTATTTCTCACTATAGACAACGTAACCCTCTGGCTTGATTAAAAAGTATCTTTCAACAAGGTAAGAAGCAGCATCAAAGATGTGCATTAAATACCTTTTCTCGTTATCATCTCTTAAATCTTGATG
>CAYUTE010000224.1:0-1658 GCA_964447545.1 uncultured Eubacteriales bacterium | reverse complement strand
TATCAAGATTTTGTCCGACTTGCTCATTTTGTGCCAATTCCTGCGTTAATTGTAGTGCTTCTTGGAATTTTGCACGTCTATCTATTAAAGCGTTTCTATCTTCATAAACATATTGATATGAGCCTTGTCTGATTGCGTTGTTAATCTCGACTGATACCCTTTTACCTTTATCATTTACAAGTAATGTTTCAGGCTCAATCTTAAACATAGCAAGCAATTCAGCAACATTCATAATAACTTTTAAATTTATTTGATAAATTTTATCAAGTTTCATAGCCGTTCTACTGTCTGAACCTGCTTTTGCAAGGTTTAAGTCTGTCGCTGTCTTTTTGCCCTGTTCTACATTACCCATAGCATTGGCATTTACTGAACTTGTGTCTGATATGTCATTTGCTAATACTGAAATCATATCGGTAAGACCTGTTGCGTCAAATTTAACAGGTTGAGGGAAGCCTGCTTGATATGTTGCTTCATATTCTAAGTATTTACCCGGTTTATAAGGTATTTTACCATTTTTATACTTATCTTTTAAGAATGTATCTGTTCCCCACATACAAGGATTAGCGTTAAATTCGGCTATATCTCCTGCCTTATTAAGTAAATGTTCTTTACCAATACACATATCAACTATACATTTTAACGGACTTATACCTCTGCCTGTTTCAGGGTCAATCTGTGTAGCATCAAATACAAACGGGTTGATATAAATTGGGTTTTCATCAAAGAAAATTAAAAATTTTCCTGCCAATACTTCGGCTACAATGTTTTTATACAGTTTATTATTGAATTTTATATCGCCATGTAAGTACAAAACCTCGTACAATTCGCCGTATTTCTTAGCAGTTGCAAGGTCATCATCTGATTTATGCTCCGTTGTCTTTGTTTCTTCGTCTATATCGAGTTCATCCTCTTGTTCTTTTGTCAAGGTATATAGCGGATTTTTCTTAATTTCCTCTAAACTTGCAAATCTTTTGTATATTTTCGGGCAACTGTCCCAGCTTTCCTTATCGCCATACTTGTATTTTGTTACATCAAAGTTAAAAAACATCGGATTTATGGCTTCCACATTAGCGTTTTCTTCAAGCGGCAATTCCTGTTCTACTAACCCTCTGAATTGGTCGTATCTTTTAACTTTTTTCTTTCTCGTTTTCCAGTCTGTCTTATAGATAAAATCGCCATAAATACCCCAGTTGTCTGTTGCAATATCAAACTGTAAACCTGCATTCATAGTTTTTAAAGCATGCACAACGGCTTGTTTCTGTTTGTCGGCAACTTCCTCATATTCCTTAGATGTACCCATAACATCAAACATTTGCTCTTCATTAGAGTAAATCTCTTTCCACATTGTTGACTTCATACTGTCCCACGTGGTGTAAATTTTGTTTTCTTTAATATTTGACCGCCATTCATTATCCTCGCCCTTGTTTCTATCGGGTTGATTAAGAAACATATACTTTTTGAGCATTTCGGCGGTCGTCAACTGCGTGTTTCTTTTCTTATGAAACTGCTCCCACCAATCTGAAATCTTTTTGGCAAGTTCGTCCCTGTCGTCTTTACTTAGTTTTTTAAATTTGCTTTCTTTTTCTATTTGAATGTCTGGCATCAATACTCATCCTCATTGTTGTTTCTTCTTAACACATCAATATAAGCATTTAAAA
>CAYUTE010000223.1:0-4785 GCA_964447545.1 uncultured Eubacteriales bacterium | reverse complement strand
AAAATGAACAAATTTGAAGCAAAAGAATGCTTTGTACAGCGTATGAAGGACAGCTATCCCCTAGGGATAAGATTAGTATTACTCAGTATTTGTTGCACATAATACACTTAAATACAAATTTGTATTATTTTAAAAACCAATAAGGAATAACTGCTTTTAGTTGAATATTGTTTGTTTTTTTAGTATAATTTTCTTGAGGTGATTATACTATGAATTGGCAAACAATATTAACTTCTGGCGTTATTGCTGCCATTGTTACAGGACTTATAGAACTTGTAAAGATAAGCAACTCAAATAAAACAAGATATATAATTCAACAACGTGAGGAGTGGCGAGAAACCATACGGAAACTTGCCGAAGAAATACTTTTAACAAATCATAAAGATATCAAAACTCCATTAACACGACTAAAAACACGAATTAATCCGTATGGTAAGTTTATAGAATACCATGGCATTACTTTTTTTGATGAAAAAATGACAAAAGAAGAGAAAAAAAGACAAGTAAAAGAAGAAAATTTGAGAGAGCAATTTTATTTGAAAGATGGACATATTCACGAAGTAATATATCGGCTTGAAAATAACAATGATTTTGACAATAACAAAAGACTCTTAATTGAATATTTATCTTTATTGATGAAATTTGATTGGGAACGTTCGAAAATCGAAAGTACAGTAAACAAAAAACGTGTGGTATCAATATTCTTTGTAATTTGCTCGTTAATTATATTTGTGATTCATATTTACAAAGAACTTTCTTCTTTTTCTGCAGGTTCAATAGTTGCCCCTGTGGCTTTCGCATTGCTTTATCTTATGCCAGACATCATGATTTGGATGAATAATTCTCAATATGATATTATTGATAAAAACTTAGATCTTGCTGTAAGAAAAATATCCATAATGGTATTGGCTTTTTTTGCTGTAATACTATTTATATCTGCTCTTTGCGAAAAAACACTAGTTTCGCTTGCGATGTGTTTTTTGCTCTTTGGGTTTATATTATCAGTTACTAATATTTTAGACAAGCGAGATTTTGTAAAAGAATATATTTGCGCAGTTGAAAAAGCAAGTAAAAACGCAGATGATGAAGTGAATGAATAGGATAAACAATTCATCAAACAGATGGTTCGCTCTCCACTAAAAGGGGCAGTTACCGGTCAGCGTCTAAAGACGCTGGCTTTCACTTGGCATTAAGCACAGAAAGAACCCCCGGTTATACCTAGGGAAATAAAACGTTTTTGTAAAAATAAAGAACGTCGGACATACAAACAAGCAAAAAGCGTATTCAGAAAAAGAAGAATTACAAATAAAACTTGAAGCTGTCAAGAAAAAAGTATAGACAATGAAAACTGCCAATTTTCCAAACTCTAGTTCGATTTTGTACAGAACAGCGTTTCCTCTCAAGAGTGCGTTTTTATTTAACAGTTAATTAGCCGTTGGAATTATTATGGTAAATTCAAATTGATTTTCGGCTTCGTTATATTCCCATCGCATCTCGCCGTTATATTTATGCACAGTCTTTTTAATGCTTTTGATGCCGAATCCATGCAGATCGTGATTTTGTTTTGCGGTGCGCAGTTTTCCGTTTTTTACGATCGGAGGGGTATCACTGCTGTTTATGATTTTAATTTTGTGATAAGCGTCCAGGGTGCTTGCGATTTGCAAATGAATATATTTCTCTTTCGATTTTTCGGCGGCTTCAACAGAGTTATCAAGCAAATTGTTGAAAAGTGCAGAAAGATCCGAGCCGTTGATAAAACTTAAATTATCAGATAATATATCAGTTTCAAAGATAATGCCTTTTTCTAAACAAATGTCTGTGTATTTGCTTAAAATAACATCTAATATTTTATTTCTCGTTTTTACGATTTGACTGTATGTATGAATATCTCCGAGCATGTTCTGAAGATACTGTTTGACTTCGGGTGAATCTGACATGGCTTCTAACGTCAGAATATGCTTTTTATAATCATGTGACATAATCTGCATAGTTTCGTTTTTCTTTTCAAGTAAATTCATATACTGCAAATCAATAGTATTTTTTTGCTCCGCCATTTCTAACTCGATAAATTCTTGATTCCTTTTTTCCGCTTGTTCGTAGATCATATAGATAATAATATTAACAATCAGTAAAAATGAAATGGATAGTACAAGAACAACGTTTGTTGCAGATATCAATGCCACTTGATTTGTAATCAGTCGTATGGATATAATGATGAAAATACTGCTTAAAGGTAAAAGAGATAAACCAAACCATTTTCCCCAAGAGCGATTGGGATGTTCTCGAAAAGAAAGCACTATCAACAGACGGCTGAGTAAAAAATATATGATTCTGCTTAGTATAGCACCGATTTCAAAATGTTCATAAACTATATTCTGGGATTGCATTTGCAGAATACCTGCAATTAAATATAATGCAATAAATTCTGAAACCAACTGTGTAATGCCTAAAGAAAATCCATGAAAAACGGCAGATTTAAAAGTGCTGTTAAACAGTATAAAGAAAATGAGCGTGTTTATCGATATAATTAAAAATATATTAAATATTTCATTTTGAAATAGGAAACGGTAAATAAGCATCAAAGCTATATAGAGAATCGTGATGATACCTAATGTAAGCATACTGTTTTTCTTTGAACTGTATATAGATTTAGCATAAGAATACACAATAAGTGCTTCGACAACATAAGTAAAGGATAGAAACCAAATATTTATCATGGCTATCTCCTTTCCAAGACATAGAAAAAACGTCTTTTTATTTCGGCTTGATTTTTAGAAGATATCGGAATTTCATATCGCTCTAAAATATTTCCGTCTAAATCCTTTTTTGCTAATATAATCTGCGTTCGTGTATGCAAAATAGAATAATCAATATTCACAATAAAGCTTGCGTGAGGACAGGCAAAGGAAATTCCGTTTAATCGACCTTGCCAATAGGAAAGCTTTTCTTTAGAAATGTATGTATTTTTTACCGTAACAATTTTTGTTTTTCTTTTGACTATTTCCAAATAAATAATATCATTTGTATAGATACGTACATTTTCACCGCTGTTTATATCATAAAAAACAATAATTTCATTATTCAAAAGTTCGGAAGCATCGTCTAATGCTTTGTATAATCGCAGAACATCTAATGGCTTAGATAAAAAACGGAATGCACGGATTTGAAAAGCATCATCCAAATATCCGTCATAAGCTGTAATCACAAAAGTAATACCGTGTGGATTTTTACGCCGCAAAACTTTACCTGTATCAATACCGTTCATATTTTCCATTTGCACATCTAAAAAGACTAAATCAAATTGCAACTCAGTATTCAGCAATTCTTCACCGGATTCAAATTGAAAAATATTCAGTACAATACTTTTTTCATAATAGTAGATCCGCAGATTTTTTTCTAAAAAATCCCGAAATGCTTTTTCATCGTCACATATTGCTATATTCATGGTATCACCCGAAAAAGAAAAATATATTAAACACATCTAAACTTTCAATGTGTTTAATATACCATAAATTGTTATTTTTGTAAAATTTATCTTTTTATTTATTTGATAAAGCTTGCACAAATGTTAATACCAATTCAGTTTTTTCCGGAGGAAGCAACCTTAAATATTCGTCAATTTGTTCGATTTTTCTATCGGAATCTGCATCACTTTTATCAATACCCAGCAAGAAGTAATCAGGTGTTTTACCCAATGCAAGAGACAACTCAACAAGCTTATCAATTCTTGTACCGTTTTCACCGCATTCAAATCTTGATATTTGTTTATCAGATAAATCGGATTTTTCTGATATTACATCAGCTAATTCCTTTTGTGTCAGTCCTAAACGAGTTCGTTGCTTTTTTAATCTGAACCCGATTTCCTGTAAATATGTTTTATACTCCATATATGTTCACCCCAAAATAACTTTATCAATTAATTTATCAGGAGTACACGCATAATATTATATTTTTCTAATAATATTAGAATTAATATAATTTTATACGAATTTTCTTAAAAATCGTACAATTTCGATGTTTTAGACCTTATTTTCAACAATTTAGTATTTTGAATTGTGCAACAGCAAAATTTTATATAAAATAATAATATAAAATTTATGGAGGTATTTTCAATGAAAGCTAACAAAAATCTTCAAACCAAAACTGCCAAATTGGTAAAGTCTGTTGCAGAGAAAACTTTTACAATGGATGCTAACAGCACAAGTTGTATGATTTTTTATCAGCCTAAAGCACCTGCAACGCTTAAAAAATTCAGCAAGATTAAATAATGATAACTAAACTATCAAAATGGCTTGCCGAGAAAATGCTTTCAAGTGGTACAATAAGTGATGAGGAAAAAGAATTGTATATCTACGGTTCATTTATACTTTTGTCACAGCTTATGTTTTTTGTCATAGCCTGCTTTTGCGGTATGATATTAAACTGTATCTTTGAAAGCATTTTTTTTTATATTGCTTTTCAATTTATAAGGAGATATGCCGGAGGTTATCACGCAGCAACAGAAACGAGATGCGAAATAATGTCAATTATTTCGATATTAGCTTGCATTGTTGTAATCAGACTGTCAAAGACCTATGATTTTCAGACTGTTTTGCTTGTTATGAGTGCGGTATCGGCATTGTGCATAGCAATCCTTTGTCCGCTTGACACACCTGAAAAGCCTTTATCTGATAATGAATTCAAGCATTTCCGCAAAATATCGTGGCTGATTTTGTCAATGATATCTCTTGTTGTAATTATTTCATATTTCATAGTTTTGAAATGGTTACAGATTTTCTTCGTCCC
>CAYUTE010000222.1:0-7088 GCA_964447545.1 uncultured Eubacteriales bacterium | reverse complement strand
CTTACCTTCACCACCACCGTGTGGGTGATCGCATGGGTTCATGACGGATCCACGGACTTGCGGTCTCCAACCCATATTACGTTTACGACCTGCTTTACCGATTTTTACGTTTTCGTGGTCTATGTTTCCGACCTGGCCGATTGTAGCCATACATTCTACCGGAACATTTCTAAGCTCGCCTGATGGGAGTCTTAAAAGAGCCAATCCGTTTTCTTTTGCCATAAGCTGAGCCATAATTCCGGCTGAACGTGCAAGTTGTGCACCTTTTCCTGGATAAAGCTCAATGTTATGAATAAATGTACCTACCGGGATATTTGTAAGAGGTAGAGCATTTCCTGATTTTATATCTGCATCTCTTCCGGCCATAATTTCTTGACCTATTTTTAATCCCTGTGGTGCAACGATATATCTTTTTTCACCGTCTGCATACTCAACAAGAGCTATATGTGATGAACGGTTTGGATCGTATTCAATAGTAAGAACCTTAGCTGCTACTCCGAATTTTTGACGTTTGAAATCTATAATACGATATTTTCTGCGATTTCCGCCACCTCTATGACGTACAGTTATACGGCCATAGCTATTACGGCCGGCATGTTTGTTCATTGGGAGCAATAAGCTTCTTTCAGGCTTTACTTTTGAAAGCTCTGAATAATCTGTAACCGACATATTACGTCTTGATGGGGTAGTCGGTTTATAATTTTTAATTGCCAATGAGTTCACTCTCCTTAATTTTTAGCTTAGCGGAGGCTGACTCCTCCTTACTTCGCTTTTTTATTTACTTTTTAAATAGTTAAATAATTTATCAAGAATTCTATAATCAATCCGATTTAAAACTAAAAAGTTTTATTAGAACATACCTTCAAAGAATTCGATTCCTTTGCTTTCTTCTGTTAATTGAACATAAGCTTTCTTCCAAGATGGAGTATATCCACCGGTTCTACCTTGGCGACGAAATCTTCCACGAACATTTACAGTATGTACACTGGAAACTTTTACTTTGAAGATTTCTTCAACTGCTTTTGCAATTTCAATTTTATTAGCGTTTTTTGATACTTTAAAGGTGTACTTTTTGGAAGGCATACCTTGCATTGTTTTTTCAGTTATTATTGGCTTTAAAACCACGTCATGTGCCATCATTATGCATACACCTCCTCAATTTTTTGAACCGCATCTTTAACTATTACGAGATTGCGAGAATTTAAAATACTATAAACATTCAAAGTGTTTACCTGAGCAGTTTCAACTCCAGGAATGTTATTTGCGGACTTAATAATTTTATCATTCAAATTTGGTAAAACTATAAGAGATTTGCCGTTTGCTCCAATAGCTTTAAGTGCGCTAACCATGGATTTTGTACTATATTTATCAAATTCCATGTTATCAAGCACTATTATCTTGTTCTCGAGAGCTTTCGACGATAACGCAGACTTCATTGCCAAACGTTTAACCTTTTTATTAAGGCTGTAGCTATAATCACGAGGCTTTGGTGCGAAAACGATACCACCGTGTCTCCATTGTGGAGCTCTGATAGAACCTTGTCTTGCATGACCGGTTCCTTTTTGTCTCCAAGGTTTACGTCCACCTCCGGAAACTTCGGAACGGGTTAATGCACTTTGAGTTCCTTGACGCATAGCTGCCAAATGATTAACTACTACGTCGTGCATAACAACTGTGTTTGGTTCAATTCCAAAAATGGAATCCGACAATTCGATATTTCCGACTTCTTTACCGGTAATATCTAACACTGATACTTTAGGCATTATAATTCCTCCTTCCTTACGCTTTAACACTATCGCGGATAAGAACTATTCCACCGTTTGCTCCGGGGATTGCTCCTTTTATTGCGATAAGATTATTTTCCACATCGATTTTGGCTATTTTTAGATTCTGCACAGTAACTTGTTCTGCACCTAAATGTCCTGACATTTTTTTGCCTTTGAATACTCTTGAAGGGTCAGAACATGCTCCGATAGAACCACCTTTTCTAACAACGGGTCCTGTACCGTGAGATTCCTTTAAACGTGCAAAATTCCAACGTTTAATAACACCTGCGTAACCTTTACCTTTGCTGGTACCGGTAACGTCCACTTGCTCGCCGTTTTCAAAAACATCTGCTTTGATAATATCTCCAACATTATAGTTGCTGATATCATCTAAACGGCACTCTTTAAGTGTTCTCTTAGGTGCAACGTCGGACTTATCAAAATGACCTTTCATAGGCTTATTAACAAGTTTCGGTCTTAAATCGCCAAAACCAATTTGAACCGCGTTATAGCCGTCAGTCTCGATTGTTTTCTTTTGAGAAACAACGCAAGGTCCTGCTTCGACTACGGTTACAGGAATAACTTTGCCATTTTCGTCGAAAATCTGGGTCATTCCTATCTTTTTACCAAGAATTGCTTTTTTCATTAGTTTTCCTCCTGTATTAGGTTATTGGTTGATTATAAAATCAACATGACCCCGGCCACATGTTCGTTGAATTAAAGTTTTATCTCTATTTCAACACCTGCGGGGAGTTCCAGTTTAGTCAAAGAATCTACAGTTTTATTTGAAGGTTTTAAAACGTCGATTAATCTTTTATGGGTTCTCATTTCAAATTGCTCACGACTATCCTTATTGATGTGTGTGGAACGAAGAATAGTAACAACTTGTTTTTCGGTTGGTAACGGTATTGGTCCCGAAAACTTTGAACCTGTTCTTGCTGCGGTTTGTACTATTTTAGAAGCCGCTGCATCAACCAACTTTGAATCATAACCTTTAACTCTGATTCTGACTTTTTCTTTAACTGCCAACTAAATCGCCTCCTTACTTAAAATCAGTAACCGGCGTATTGAATTTATCCGTTTATCCACTCGCCCGCGTGTTTCAAATTTAGGGCAATAAAATAAGTCAAACTGTAAAAGTTTAACCCGGATAAATTACAAGCATATGATTTTTTAAAACAAACCTTTTAAAATATGTAATGAATTTGCATTAAAATCTCAAAAACTTTCGCCCGGTTTAAAATCGGACATACTCCACGGAAAAACCGACCGGTTAGCCGCAACCTCCCGCTTCAACGCATATCATTTGCAGTCATACCAGTTAATATTAACATATAATTTAGGAAAAATCAAGTTTTTTCTTTAATTTTTTAGACAATATTTTTTTCTAAATAAAAAAGAGCAGCCGCTAACAAAAGCAACCACTCGATTTTACTAGATTGTATCTATTATTGATTTGTTTTTTGTTCTGCAACTTTAGCCTCGTACTTTTTACTAAGATTGCAAACTGAAGCAACCCAACTAACAGCGGTAATTGCAAACAATCCGGCTACTACGGGGACATGCTCTAAAAGCTTGGAGCCCGCAGAAAGAACGTTTATTAAAAATACCTGCATAGCAGATGCACCGGATTTTCCAATTCTTCCGCCAATTACCTCAACAGCTGCCTGACCTTTAGTTTTAGTTTCTTCATCAAGCGGCAAATAGGCCATATTTTTTGTGGCGTCAAACATACAATATTTAATGCCTTTGCAAATCGCATCTACAGCTATACCGAAATAAGCCGCAATAAGTGCAAATTCTACTCCGAAAATAGTCGGGGATACCAATTTGCCATATGTAACTATTCCAAAGAATATTCCTCCAAACACTCCTAAAGCCAACGCCGGTATAAGTGCAACGGTTTTCCATTTATATTTTCTTAAAATGTTTTGGCCCAAAAGAGAAGCAAAAATTGTAAAAACTCCCGTTACTTGAGAAAGAGTACCCATAATTCTTTGAACATCATTAGGCTCTTTGAATACCATATCAGTACAGTTTTTCCAAATAGTTTCTAAGAAAACTATTCCCACGCCATAGCAAACAACTATTAAACAAATCATTAGCAAATACGGGGATTTAAAAAGTATTTTAATGCCCTCTAAAACACTTACCTTCTCTTTTTTCTTTTTTTCTCTAACCTGAGAAGGATCAAAAAGTTTTGGGTCTTTCAAGGTTACGGCATTAATATACCAAAACATAAACATGGCGGCAATCGTGCCAACTGCACTAATAAAAACAGGGCCGCATATTGATATATTCCCTTTAAAATTGGAGAAAAAGTTAACTATTATTCCGGAACACGAAATTCCAATATTTCCGAATATTGCGTAAAGTGGGAAAAATCTTTTGACTTCGTTTCTCATTGTAACTTTATAAGCGAACTGCCAAAAAAACAAAGATATAGCCATTACACCCCAAAGCTCAGAAACAATATAAAACAATGTAAACGCCCAGTTGGTAATACAAGGCACTATCCATTTAAAAAACGGTGGCCAAGAAGATTGCATGGCACGAACGGTTTCGGCACCCGGGTGAATAACACCGCGATTTGGAAATAAGAAAAATACAAACACAACATAAAACAACGTAAACGCCGAAATCATTATGTAAAATGTTTTATTAAATCCAACCCGGTCAACAATAAACGAAAATAATATTACTAAAAGAAAAGCACAAGGCAAAACAAAAAATAGTTTTAACTGCGGAAGAAGTTCAGCACCACCGCAAACCGCGTATTTTCTTACCAAAACATCTTTTAAATCTCTTACCATTCTATAAACGAAAAGCATAAAGAACATCAAAATGCTCATTGGTAAAAATTTCTTCATTTCATATCCATGAATAGGCCAAAACATAGACCTTATTTTGCTAAACTCCGGTTTCTGACCGGAATGCACAAAATTTGACTCACCCATTACACACATATCCTTTTAAAACAAATTTATATAAACTGTACGATTAACAATATCACCAGTTATACTAAAAATCAATGCTAAATTTATTTTTTCGATTTTATTTTAGTAAAAAAGCAGCCAACAATACTTTCGGCCGCTTTTTAACATTCCAATATTTAAAAAACCTAAACTTCATCTTCTAAGTTTACAAATTTGAAATTATGTCCTCGAGCGTAATCCTCTGCCGTGGACCCTTTTAAAGCATAAATTGAAATATCGGAGTCCGGAGAGAAAATTTTATGGCCAAAATTAACATCTTTAGATTTTATGATTAAAGTTTTTAAATTGTCACAGTCTAAAAACACACAACCGCCCAAACTTTTAACATCTGAAGTTAATGTAAACTCCTCTAAAGCTTTACAGCCCGCAAACGCATATGAACGAATCTTCTTTGTAGACTTGCCCAAAGTTACACTACTTAAGTTCTCACAACCATAAAATGAACATTCATCTATAAATTTAACATCGTCGCCAAGAACTACTCCCGTGATTTTTTTACATTCGAAAAATGAATATTCTCTTATAGTAACAGTTTCTTTAGGAACAACAATCTCGCCCGATTTACTCTCCGGGCAAACAACTAAATAAAGCTTATCTTTACTATATATAATGCCGCCATCTACAATAAAGTTCGGATTATTTTTATTTATTTCTATATCAGAAAGCTTGCTACATCCGGAAATACAGAGATTCCCTATCTCAGAAACACCCTTGCCTATATACATTTTTTCAATAGAACTGCAATCACCAAAAGCCATGCCCCCTATAGACTGCAGGCTCTCCGGCAACGTTACGGATTTTAATTTTTTACACCCACAAAAAGCACAATCATTAATCGATTTTAACCCTTCCGGGAAGGTTACGCTTTCTATTTCGGAATGATCCATAAAAACATCGCAAGAAATATGCTTTACTGAATCAGGGATTACAACATGTTTGAAATTGCCAGAATATTCTACCAAGGTGCCATCCGAATTAACAGAGAAAAACTGCTCATAATTAGGGGCATTAGGAATATTATCGCAGTCTTCACTGCCAACCGCATTTACAGAGGGTACAAATAAAATCGCAATCATAGCTAGAACAAAACACAAGCTTAACACTTTTTTCGTTTTTAACATAAAAACCACTCCGTTCACATTCTAATAATTGTATAAAACATATTAAATATAACACACAGTTTATTTCTAAGTCAACGCAAGTTTGAAAAAATTATTTTTTTATTTTAAATCCGTCTTTAAGCCCAACCGATTTATTAAAAATCAGATTACTTTCCGTGCTTTTTTTGTCTAAACAAAAATATCCGATACGCATAAACTGGTATGATTTGCCAAACTCAGCTTTCTTTAGTGTTTTTTCTACTTTGCAATTTTTCAGGACTTTAAGCGAGTTTGGGTTAAGCACCGTCATAAAATCTTCCTGCGATTCAGGATTCTCATCTAAAAACAAATTATCATACAAATTTACAGTTGCGTTTTCTGCTGTATTTGCATCAACCCACTGTATCGTACCTTTTATCTTACGTCCGTCAGCGGTGTTCCCGCCACGACTTTGTGGGTCGTACTCGGCATAAACCTCTTTTACATTGCCATCATCATCTTTTTTAAATCCGGTACACTTAACAACGTATGCTGATTTCAATCTAACTTCGCCATCAACACGCATTCTATAATACTTTTTGGGAGGGTCTTCCATAAAATCCTCACGTTCTATATATAGTTCACGAGAAAAACTAATTTTTCTCTTCCCTGCTTTTTCGTCGTTTGGATTATTATCGGTTTCAATCTCCTCTGATTTCCCCTCCGGATAGTTTGTTATTATCAATTTTATCGGGTCTAAAACAGCCATAACTCTGGTTGCTTTTAGGTTTAAATCGTCACGCAAGCAATGCTCTAAAAAGCTATATTCAACTGTACTTATAGTTTTTGAAACACCAATCTTATCGCAAAAACTACGGATAGACTCCGGGGTATATCCTCTACGGCGTAATCCGCAAATGGTTGGCAATCGTGGGTCATCCCAACCGTCTACGATGCCCTCTTCAACCAGTTTGCGCAATTTACGCTTACTCATAACAGTATTATTAATATTAAGACGAGAAAACTCAATTTGACGTGGTTTGATTGGCAAATCTGAGTTATTTATAACCCAATCGTAAAGTGGTCGATGGTCTTCAAACTCTAGCGTGCAAAGTGAGTGCGTAATGCCCTCCATAGCGTCTTCAATAGGATGTGCATAATCATACATAGGGTAAATGCACCATTTTGTGCCGGTCCTATGATGTGCATTATGGCTTATTCTGTAAATAACAGGGTCACGCATATTA
>CAYUTE010000221.1:0-6540 GCA_964447545.1 uncultured Eubacteriales bacterium | reverse complement strand
GATTTTTAGATTAATTATTTAATCAATTTTGATTTTAGCGTATGTTGAAAGAAAAGTCGGGATTTTATATGCGGCTTGTGAATGTAATAAAATAGATGCTAAAAAATATTTGCAAGAAGATAAAAGAGGTTTTATAATATGAATATAGTGCTTTTAGGAGCACCTGGAGCCGGTAAAGGCACTCAGGGAGAAATAATATCTAGGCATTTTAATATCCCGATAATTTCAACGGGAAATATAATCAGAGAAGCGTTGAAGAGCGGCAGCGAGATGGGTCTAAAACTCAAATCTTATACCGACAAAGGCCAGTTAGTGCCTGATGAGGTTGTTATTGAGATGGTAGTTGAGAGAATCAAAAAAGATGACTGCAAAAATGGATTCATTTTAGATGGATTCCCAAGAACCATCGCGCAGGCTGAAGCGCTGGGCAAAATGAATGTAAATATAGATAAAGTTGTTGATATTGAAGTCAGCGATGAACTTATTTATAAACGTATGTCCGGCCGTCGAATCTGCAGCAAATGCGGCAAGACTTACAATGTTGATTTAAACATCAACCCAAAAGTCGCCGGAGTTTGCGATGATTGTGGATCAGACCTTGTTCAACGTGTGGATGACAAATTAGAAACAGTTAAACAACGTCTTAAGGTATATTATGACCAAACCCATGTTTTGAAATCATATTATGACGATCTTGGTAAAAGATTGGTAGTAAATGGAGAAAAACCGCTTGTAGAAGTTTCGAATTTTATTATCGAAAATTTAGAAGGTGCTTTATAAATGATAATCTTAAAAACCGCAAAAGAGATTGAAGCTATGCAAGAAGCGGGTAAAATATCGGCTAGAGCACTTAAACTTGCGGGTTCAATGGTTGAACCGGGAGTTTCTACAGAAAAAATCGATAATGCGGTTAGAAAGTATATTCAATCATGCGGTGCGGAACCAAATTTCCTTAATTATAATGGATTCCCTAAAAGTTGTTGTATATCTGTTAATCATGAGGTTATCCACGGCATACCCGGCTCAAACAGTATTCTTAAATCCGGCGATATCGTAAGTGTAGATGTTGGAGCATGTTTCCGCGGTTATAACGGCGATAATGCGTACACATTTGCTTGTGGAGATATTACCAAAGAAGCTCAAAAATTGCTCGAGACTACAAAAGAAAGTCTTATGCAGGCTATCAGTGTAGCTAAAGTGGGCAATAGGCTTGGGGACATCGGGAATACAGTTGAGGAGTATGTCAAAAAACGTGGTTACTCGGTGGTTCGTGATTTTGTGGGTCATGGAGTAGGCGCGTCGCTTCACGAAGACCCTGCCGTACCTAATTATGGTACACCGGGGCACGGGGCTCGTTTGCGTGAGGGTATGACTCTTGCGATAGAGCCAATGGTTAATCAAGGAACAGGCGATGTTATAGTGTTAGATGATGATTGGACGACCATAACGGCAGATAAAAAATTATCAGCACATTTTGAACATACTATTGCAATAACACCGTCGGGACCATTGATTTTAACCGATCCTTCGTGAATGGAGCAAATGCTAATGGAAGTAAAAAGAGGCACGATTGTGCGTTCGCTTGCTGGGCATGATAAGGGCGATTTTCAAGTGATAATTGATTTTAATGATGAATATGTTAAAGTGTGCGATGGTAAATATCGCCCTTTAGAAAGACCAAAAAATAAAAAATTTATTCACGTTAAACTTACAAATACAGTTATTAATGAAGATTCGCTTAAAACAAATAGGTCCATAAAAGCAGCGATAAGAGCTTTTGATAAAGCAAAAAATTAAATTTGTTTTTTAGAATTTATATCAAAGGTGGTGGAGAGTCGAGTCGATTTTATAACTATTATAAAGTCGAGGCTCGCTGAACAATGTCTAAGAGCGATTCAATAGAAATTGAGGGAGCAAAAGTTATAGAAGCTCTCCCAAATACAATGTTTAAAGTTGAGATTGCACCCGGCAGAGTAATTTTGGCTCATATTTCCGGTAAGTTGAGAATGAACTATATAAAAATATTGCCCGGTGATATCGTAAAAGTGGAGATGTCTCCATACGATTTAACCAAAGGAAGAATTACTTGGCGTGGTAAAGCACCAAAAAATTCTGTTCCTGATGAATCTCAAAAAAATGCAGATAACCCTTCAGCGGAGCAATAAAGGGATAAAACTAAAATAGTTTTAGTCTGCAAGCTCCTGTTGATAGTAGAAACAAATAAAATATCAGGGAGGTCAGTTCAAATGAAAGTTAGGCCATCAGTTAAAAAATTATGTGATAAATGTAAAGTAATAAGAAGGCATGGCAAAGTTATGGTGATTTGTGAAAACCCAAAGCACAAGCAAAGACAAGGATAATTAAAAAATAAATTTATGGAGGTGGGTTGTTAATGGCCCGTATTTCAGGTGTCGATTTACCAAAGAACAAAAGAGTAGAAATCGGACTTACTTATATATTTGGTATTGGAAGAACAACTGCAAACAAAATTCTTGCAGAAACAGGAATTAATCCCGATACACGAGTAAGAGATTTAACAGAAGAAGATGCAGCAAAATTAAGAACATATATTGACGCTAATTGCAGAGTTGAAGGTGAACTCAGAAATCAAATAGCATTCGATATAAAGAGACTTATCGAGATTGGCTGTTATAGAGGAGTCCGTCATAGAAAAGGTCTTCCGGTTCGTGGTCAAAGATCTAAGACTAACGCAAGAACCAGAAAAGGCCGCAGAAGTACTGTACCAAATAAGAAGAAATAATAAAGGAGGAATATGTCAATGGCAAATCAATCTAACGCGAAAAAAGTTTCAGTTCGCAGACGTCGCGATAGAAAGAACATTGAACGCGGTGCTGTCCATATACAGTCAACGTTTAATAATACAATAGTAACAATAACAGATGTCAACGGAAATGCGATTTCGTGGGCTAGCGCAGGAGGATTAGGATTTAGAGGTTCCAAAAAATCAACACCTTTCGCAGCTCAAACCGCTTCAGAAACAGCTGCAAAAGCTGCTATGGAACACGGATTAAAAACTGTTGATGTTTATGTAAAAGGTCCGGGGTCAGGCCGTGAAGCCGCAATTCGCGCGCTCCAGGCAGTAGGACTTGAAGTCACAATGATTAAGGACGTTACACCTATCCCACACAATGGTTGCCGTCCACCAAAAAGAAGACGTGTTTAATTAAATAGTTTAGGAGGTGCATTTAATAAATGGCAAGATATACAGGACCTGCGTGCAGATTGTGCCGCAGAGAAGGACAAAAACTCTTTTTAAAAGGTGAAAGATGTTATACAGGTAAGTGTGCATTTTCGCGCCGCTCATACGCTCCCGGTCAACACGGACAAGGACGTAGCAAAAAAACAGAATATGGTATGCAGTTACGTGCAAAACAGGTTGCAAAACGTTATTATGGTGTTTTAGAAAAACAATTTTCTCACTATTTTGAATTGGCAACTAAAGTTAAAGAAGGCAAAACAGGTGAAAACTTGCTTGCAATTCTGGAATCACGTTTAGATAACATAATTTATCGTTTAGGTTGGGCAGATTCAAGAGCTCAAGCAAGACAGCTTATTTTGCACAAACATTTTTGTGTTAATGGCGTAAATGTTAATATACCTTCATTTTTGGTAAAAATTGGAGACATTATTACTGTTGACGAGAAATTTAAAAACAGTGAACACATGAAATCAATTGTTGAAGCTAACGCTTCAAGAGTAGTGCCAAAATGGCTTGAATGCAACAACGAGAAGTTTGAATCTAAAAAGATCGCTTGGCCGGCCAGAGAAGATATTGATCTTGAAGTTGAAGAAACATTGATCGTCGAATTGTACTCCAAATAATATTAATAATTTATTTTAGAGTTGAAATTTTAAATTTAAATTTTTATAGGAGGATTCGATGATTGAGATAGAAAAACCAAAGGTTAGTGTACAGGAACTATCCGAGGATAAAAACTATGGTAAATTTGTAGTAGAGCCACTCGAAAGAGGTTTTGGTAATACATTAGGCAATAGCTTGAGAAGAGTTTTACTTTCTTCATTGCCCGGTGTTGCACCTAGCAGTGTTAAAATCGATGGAATAATGCACGAATTTTCTACTATCCCGGGTGTTAAAGAAGACGTAACACTTATAGTGCTTAACATCAAAGACGTTTTAGCTAAACTTAGTTGCGATGAAGACAAAATCGTGCGAATTGATGCTAAAGGACCTTGTGAAGTTACAGCAGGCATGATTCAGCACGATAGTGAAGTCGAAATAATAAATACCAATCACCATATTGCTACGCTTGGCGAAGGCGCAAGTCTTAACATGGAGATAACCCTAAGCAAAGGCAGAGGTTATGTTTCAGCTGAGCGCCATAAAGCTAGTGGTGCAGATAATTCTATTGGGGTATTGCCTGTCGACTCAATATTTACACCGGTAGTTAAAGTTAACTACAACGTTGAGAATACGCGTGTAGGACAAATAACTGACTACGATAAACTTTCAATCGAAGTATGGACAAATGGTGTAATAAGTGCAGAAGATGCAATGTCGCTTGCGGCAAAGGTGTTAATAGACCATTTTGAACTTTTCTTAAAGCTTTCAGATGCAGCAGAAAAGACAAATCTTATGGTTGAAAAAGTTGCCACACCGGATACAAAACAAACAGATGTAACAATTGATGACTTAGAACTTTCCGTTCGTTCATATAATTGCTTAAAACGTGCAGGAATTAACACAGTTCAAGATCTCATCGGTAAAACAGAAGAAGACATGATGAAAGTCCGTAATCTTGGACGCAAATCTCTTGATGAAGTCATAGAGAAATTGCATTCCATAGGATTAGGTTTGGCAAATTCGAACGCAGAAAACATTGAGATTGAAGAAAATTAAAAGGAGGTTGGAATAAATGTCAGGCAAAAGAAAACTCGGCAGAGCAACAGCCCATAGAATGGCTATGCTCAGAGCAATGGTAACATTTTTGCTCGAAAATGGTAGAATTGAAACTACCGTAACACGTGCTAAAGAAGTTCGCTCATTAGCTGAAAAAATGATTACTTTAGCAAAAGTTGATAATCTTCATAATAAACGTATGGCGATGGCTTTTATTACAAAAAAGGATGTTGCAAGAAATCTTTTTAGTACAATAGCTCCTTCATATGCCGGTAAAAATGGTGGATATACCAGAATCACAAAATTAGGTCCACGTCGTGGCGACGGTGCTGAAATGGCTGTTATTGAATTAGTTAAAGAAGAAGTAAAAGAAGAGAAAAAGCAAGCAACAAAAGCTAAAGCTAAACCTAAGACTAAAGCAAAAACTAAAGAAACATCAAAAGCAAAAGCTAAAGTCAAGGAAGAAGTTAAAGAAGAAGTTAAAGAAAAAGCTGAAAAGTCAGCTGAGTAATTTGTTTTAAACAATTCGCCCGTGCTTAAACTCCGTTATGTTGTTCGGCTTGGGCGAAAAGTTTTTAAAAACGGCTTATAGAAAGGCAGGGAATTGGTTTAATTTATAAAATGTTAGACCGTAATAATATGGATTTAATGCTTTTTGTAGCTCTAGCGTCAATAACCGCACTTTGTTTTGCAAGGTTCCTATTTAAAAAAGTTTATGGATATTCTGAAGGCACTGATAAAATGATAAAAATCGCTTCGGCTATTCGTAAAGGGGCTAGTGCTTATTTAAAACGCCAGTATAAAGGCGTGGGTATGTTTTTTGGAGTAGTATTTGTAATACTTTTTACCCTTTCACGCTTTGGATATTTAAATAACTTTGTTCCATTTGCGTTTTTAACAGGAGGGTTTTTCTCAGCTTTATCAGGCTTTATCGGAATGAAAACCGCAACCATGGCTAATAGCCGTACAGCTTGCGCAGCTCAAAAAGGACTTAATAAAGGACTCAGAGTAGCGTTTTCTGCGGGAGCCGTTATGGGCTTTGTTGTTGTTGGTCTTGGACTTTTAGACTTATCTATATGGTATTTCGTTTTGAAATTCTGGTATAGTGCCGTTGAGCATGTCAACGCCGATACAGTGATGGCTCAAAATATAGCTTCAAATATGCTCACATTTGGAATAGGAGCTTCTTGTATGGCATTGTTCGCCAGAGTAGGAGGCGGAATATTCACCAAAGCAGCAGACGTTGGTGCAGACTTGGTAGGAAAAGTTGAAGCAGGTATTCCCGAGGACGATCCAAGAAATCCTGCAGTTATAGCTGATAACGTAGGCGATAACGTAGGTGACGTTGCAGGAATGGGAGCAGATCTTTACGAATCTTATGTTGGCTCTATAATTTCTGCAAGTGCTTTGGCAGTTAGCGCAGGCTTAGGCGCAAAAGGAATGATGGTTCCAATGCTATTGGCGGCTCTTGGAGTTTTGTGTTCAATTATAGGTACTTTTTTTGTACGCACAAAAGAAAACGCAACACAAAAATCTTTGCTTAGCTCTTTGCGTTTAGGTACTTATATTAGTGCCGGACTTATAGCTGTATCATCTTTCTTTTTAATTAAGTTCCTTATACCAAACAATATGGGTATATTCTATAGCGTTATTGCCGGACT
>CAYUTE010000220.1:0-20644 GCA_964447545.1 uncultured Eubacteriales bacterium | reverse complement strand
AAATATCGGATGTCTTAATAAATATATTCCAAATATTAAGATTAAACAGGATATTATGCTGAATATTATGCGTACTTTTTTATTTAATTTTATTTTTAATTTTTTCATTTTACCAACTCTCCGTTTTTATATTTCACTAATCCTTTAGGTTTGGCATCCGGCTGTTTATACAAGATTTTCCCACTCTTTAATAAACTCATCCGCGTTATCTATTTTTACCATTATAACGTGTTTTCCTAAACTTTCAAGATGTTCTTTTTCAGCTAGGTCTTTGATATAAAATTATGTAACAAAAGTACTCTACGCATCTTTAACGTTAGAGTACTTTTTATATTACTGATTATAATCAAGTATTAACATTGGGTCTATAAACTTTTTGTCTTTGAGAATCATAAGATGTAGATGAGGTCCATCTAGCAATTCGCAAGGCACAGATTTTATTGACCCTATATTGTCGCCCGATTTGACTTTTTGCCCTTTAGTTACAGCAGATGTTTCACCCAGTCCACAATAATACGCCGTAAAGCCTTGGTCGTGATCTATTACTATCGTATTCCCGTAAGCTTCATCATTATAAATATCGGAAACTGTTCCGTCAGAAATGGATTTAACAGATTCTCCTTCATCTGATTTGAAATCCGCGCCTTGGTGTATTCTCCAATCGCATAACGTCTTTGAATATACCGGATTTTCACCACTAAACTCCTTAATTATATTCTTAGAACTTGGATATACTATAGGCGAATTTGATGCCTGACCCGAAACGGCTTGTGTTTCTTCTTCGATTTCATTGGAATCTTCGTTTTTATTTGGTTTATTTTTTTCTTTATCGTTTTGGTTTGAAGTTGTATCTGGTTTTGGAGTTCCATCAATTTCCAAGACTTTTCTTTTGCCGGTTTTGGATAAACCGCTATTGTCAGATTCTGATGTTTGCGTTTTTTTATGATGTACAGAAGTATTATTAACTGGGCTCACAAAACTTTTAACGCTTTCATAGGTAGACCAACAAGCGATTGAAACAGCTGCTATACATAAAGTCAATGCAATATAAAAATTCTTGCTTTTTTTACCTCTGGGCATTTGCTCCTCATCTTGAAACTCGTACTGATTATTTTCATCCGATATATTCATTCAAAAATGCACCTCCTTGTTGTATTATCGGCAGTTTAAAATATTTTATACAGTTTAAAATTAAAAATATTTCTAAAAAATGGTATATTTAATCTTAAAATGCTATAATGTAGAAAACCCTAAAAAGGAGATTTGCTAATATGAGCTTAAAAGAAGAATTTATTAAAATATATACAACAAATGTAAAACGTGAAGGAGCAAAAGAATTCCTGGAGTGGCTTGAAAAAACCGACTTCTTCAACGCACCGGCAAGTACGAAATTTCATTGCGCTTGCCCTGAAGGATTGCTCCAACATAGCCTAAACGTTTACAAAGTGCTAACCGAAAAACATTTTGACAGTAAAGTCGATAATCTTGAAAGCTTTACAATTTGCGGGCTTTTACACGATTTATGTAAAGCTCAATTTTATAAAACGTCTACAAAAAACGTTAAAAATAATGAAACAGGGGTATGGGAACAAGTACCATATTATACAGTCGAAGATGCATTCCCTTATGGGCATGGAGAAAAATCAGTGTTTTTGATAGAAAGATTTATGCGTTTAAAAACAACTGAAGCCATGGCCATACGTTGGCACATGGGCGGATTTGACGATACAGCAAAAGCCGGAGGTTTTTCAATAAGCTTAGCGTTTGATAAATTTCCGCTTGCTGTAAAATTACATATGGCCGATCTTGAAGCAACATATTTATGTGAAAAAGGGACATCTAAAGTAAACAAGTAGAAAAAACGAGCATATTTTTAAGAAGGTGTGAAACTCATAAAATGAAAATTCTAGTAATAAATTCGGGCAGCTCATCTTTAAAATATAAACTTATAGAAATGATTTCCGAAACTGTAATAGTAGAAGGTGTCTGTGAAAAAATAGGATCGCCCACCAGTATATTACGTCAAACATTGAACGGCAAAAAACAAGTAACAAAAAACGTTTCAGGTATAAAAAACCATAAGGATGCCTTTAAATGTATCGAAGATGCTCTTTTAGACAAAAACATTGGCGCTATTACTTCTCTAAAAGAAATATCTGCGGTAGGGCATAGGGTAGTGCACGGCGGAGACTTTTTTAAAATTCCGGCTTTAATTAATGATGAGGCAATAGAAAAAATAAAAAAACTTACCAAGTTAGCTCCATTACATAATCCGGCGCATCTTTCGGGTATACTTGCGTGCAAAGTTTTATTAGGCGATTCAATACCTCAAGTTGCGGTTTTTGATACATCTTTTTATAAAACTTTACCTCCAAAAGCTTATATGTTTGCTTTGCCTTATAAATTCTATGAAAAATATAATATAAGAAAATACGGATTCCACGGGACATCACATAAATACGTAAGTGAACGCTATACAGAAATTACAGGAAATAAATCTGCCAAAATAATAAGTTGTCACCTTGGTAATGGTTCGTCTATTACAGCAATAAAAAACGGCGAGGCTATTGAAACTAGTATGGGCCTTACACCGCTTGGCGGATTAATGATGGGTACAAGGTCGGGCTCCGTGGATCCCTCGGCTATATTACATATAGCTAACAATGAACACATGACTGTACATCAAATGAATAAGATGCTAAATCAATTTTCTGGATTATTAGGGGTTTCAGGTGTTAGCAGCGACGACAGAGAAATATCAAAAGCCGAACACGAAGGCAATGAACGTGCAAAATTGGCTCACGAAATGATGACGTATCAAATTTCAAAATTTATAGGGGCATATATTGTGGCTTTACAAGGGTGCGATTCTATTATTTTTACAGGTGGAATAGGGGAGCACCAATGGGAACACAGAGAAAAAATATGCGATTCTTTGAACTTTATGGGAATTGAAATCGATAAAGCTATAAACAAGTCTATTTCTGATAATACTCAAGGTAAAATTAATGAAATCAAAATTTCAACTCCAAACTCAAAAGTTGAAGTTTGGGTAATATCAACCAATGAAGAGCTTGAAATAGCTAGGGAAACTAAAAAATTATTATTCTAAATCATGTATAATAAAAGGTGAAACATATGAGTCTTCGTAATATTGCAATATTAACAAGCGGTGGCGACGCTCCCGGAATGAACGCCGCAGTTAGAGCCATAACAAGATACGCTATAAGCAAAAATATAAGGGTTTTGGGTGTTAGAAGAGGCTTTCTGGGGCTTAGAACAGGCGATATTTTTGAAATGAATCTTAGAACTGTATCTGATATTCTTCACCGCGGAGGAACAATTTTATATTGTTCGCGAGATAAAGAGTTTGAAACACAAAAAGGCCTTAATGAAGCAGTCGAAACGTGCCATAAAGCTAAAATTGATGCGCTAATAGCAATAGGCGGAGATGGTACACTTAAAGGGGCTAAATCTCTAGTAGATAAAGGCATCAACTGTATTTTTATTCCTGCTACCATAGATAATGATGTGCGTTGCAGTGATTATTCAATTGGGTTTGATACTGCAGTAAATACAGCTATGGAAATGGTAGATAAAATAAGAGACACAGCGCAGTCGCACGAAAAATGTAGCGTAGTTGAAGTAATGGGAAGAAATTGCGGAGATATTGCTTTATGTACAGGGATTGCAGTAGGTGCAACCGCTATACTTGTTCCGGAAGTAAAGTACGACTTCGAAAAAGATATTATTGAAAGAATAAAATATACTCAAAGGATCGGGAAACGGCATTTTATAGTAATAGTGGCTGAAGGATGCGGAAAATCAGAACAAATATCAAAACAAATAGAGCAAAAAACCGGAGTGCATTCAAGAAATACAATTTTAGGGCATGTGCAACGTGGAGGGTCGCCAACGTTACGCGATAGAATGCTTGCCAGTTTAATGGGGTGCCGTGTAGTAGATATTTTAATTAGTGGTCAAAAAAATAAAGCTGTGGTCAGTAGATGCGATAAAGTTGTTGATATAGATTTAGATTTGGCACTAAAACCCAAAAAGGTTTTTGATACTGAAACTTATAATAACGCGCTTCATATTTCAATTTAAAATAACTAAATTTAAAATAACTAATTAATTTTAAAAACAGTTTTATTATTTATATTATAGTAGTATAAGATAAAGCAGAAACAAATTTTTATGTATCGCAATAAAGAAAAGATAGTTGTAATTTATTAAAAAGCACATATACAAAATTAATATTTTGTATATGTGAGGGAGGTGTAAAAATGCCATATAATACAATCAAAAAATGTGTATGTAATGCAGCGTTCACATCAATTTCGATTGTGCTGGCGTTTTTTGCAAAAATTCCTATATCTCCGTTCTTGCCATTTTTAAAATTGGACTTTTCAGACGCCCCGGCATTTGCTGCCGCTTTAATGTTTGGAGCGCCTTCCGGGATCATTATTCTGGTTGTAACATCAGTCATAAGAGCCATATTTTTTAGTGCCGCAGGAATTGTAGGATTATTTATGCGAATGACGTCAATTGTTCCTATAATTATATTAGGATATTTATATAATAGATATAATTCTAAACAAAATAAAATAATTTGTGTCGGTTTAGCGGTTGTTCTTGGCACTTTAGTTAAACTAATAACCAATTATATTTTGTGGTTATACTTTTTTAAGATTCCAAATTTAACAGAATATATTTTTGCAGTAGCCCTTCCTTATAATTTTATCAAGTTTTTATTAAGCATATTAATCGCACTGGAATTTATAAAAATAGTCAAGAAACATATTCAATAATAGCTACACTTTATTTCGTTTGTGTTAAATTATAATTATTTTTCGGATTATATATTGACTTTTTGTATATTTGTTATAAAATATATATTGTATCGTATGATACAAATCAGTTTGTGAAAAGAGGAATGCGAAATGGATGAAAAACTGGAACTAGACAAAATTTCTGGCGGTAAAACGTATGCAATGGATATTACGCTCAGATTCCCATTCAAAATTCCTGATTCCTACAAACAACACATGGCGTCTGACAGAAGTGAAAGTTATAATAAGCAATTGTCTGCTGATGATTCTTTAGGGCCACCCGGAATTATTTAAAGCAATTTATAATTTATTTAAAAGCGTTCACCTGTATTATGGTGAGCGCTTTTGTTGACAATTTTATGGGATTTTAGTATAATCTTATCCGTAAATAACTAGTTAGATTTTTGTTATATTAGCCCCCTTAGTTAAATGGATATAACAAGTCCCTCCTAAGGATTAGTTGTCAGTTCGATTCTGGCAGGGGGTGCCATTTAAAAAAAAATATCGAACCTTTTCATATAAAAAATATAATTTAAAAAGCGCCGATAAATGAACTTAAAATAGTTCAAAATATCGAAGCTTTTTGATAACACATTTATACTGCAAACATATATAAAAAATTTGACTAAAAAATAGAAGCCCCAAACATAAAAACTATTTGTTTGAAGCTTCTATAATTTCTTAAAAAATATATGTAAACAATTAATGGGTCTCAACAAAATTTGATTCTTTAGGAATTTTAACTATCTCGGTTTGAGCAACATGAGAGCTTTTAGCACCTTCAAGCTGTGAGTCCATTTTTTTAGACTCTAGTTTCATTTCCAACTCTGTATTAATGCTTTTGCATTGTTCTAACTCTTTGTATGCCTTTTCGGTTTTATCTGTGACCTCTGTAAGACGCACTTGTCCGGCTATAAACGCCGAAACTCCGGCTGCACTGATTAAAAACAGTGAAAAAACTCCGGTTAATAAGCTCTTTTGAGCACGGGATCTGCTTTTTAAAATCTTTTGTTTATTAGGGAATCTTAATACTTTACTTTTCTTTCGTTTTCGTTCCTCTAAAGCACCAAAATCATACGCTGCATTTCTGTTATACATCTTACTTTAACCTCTCCTTTTAAAACCATTCCTAAAGTTTTTCTACAACTCTTAATTTTGCACTTCTGCTTCTTAAATTATTTTTTACTTCTTCTTCAGAAGGTCTAATCGCTTTTTTGCAAATATTTTTAGCTATTGGTTTTTTGCCACAAACGCATATAGGAAAGTCTTTTGGGCAGATACACCCTTGGCACCACGTGGATATCTGATTTTTAACTATACGATCTTCAAGAGAATGAAAAGTTATAACAACCATTCTTCCACCAGGTTTTAAACACTCAAAAGCTGCTTTCAGTCCTCTCTCTAAACTTCCAAGCTCATCATTTACATAAATTCTTATTGCTTGAAAAGTTCTTTTTGCAGGATGCCCCCCGCTTCTACGAGCCGCACAAGGAATTGAATTTACAACTATTTCAGACAGCTCAGTAGTTGTTTTGATGGGTTTCTTTATGCGATAATTAACTATAGAATTTGCAATCCTTGAAGCAAATTTCTCCTCGCCATAATTCAATATAATGTTTTTCAATGTTCCAATATCGGAATTATTAACAACATGATAAGCTGATTTACCAACTTTGCTCATTCGCATATCCAAAGGAGCTTCTTTATTATACGAGAAGCCTCTGTCGGCTTCGTCCAATTGATATGATGAAACACCTAAATCAAGCGCTACACCATCTACGGACTCAATACCTAAATTATGTACAACCAAATCAATGTTGGCAAAATTTTCTTGAACAACAGTTACATTTTTAAAACATTCAAATTTTTCTCTACAAATTTGAATCGCATCTGGGTCCCTGTCTATACATACAAGGCTCCCATTTTCAGAAAGATGTGACAATATCTCTTTAGAAAGTCCACCTCCGCCTGCTGTTGCATCAACATATGTACCATTAGGTATCAAATTCAGTCGCTCTATGGTTTCGCTAAGCAAAACGGTCTTGTGATTAAATTCCAATATTATCTTTCCCTATTGTAAGCGCTTACACCTAAAAATAGAACGCAAACACTTTAATTTTGGCACTACGCCACAGCCCCATACTAGCACCATTTATTGTGTTAAACAACAAAAAAATCCAATTAATTTAAATTTCGTATGTTTCTACATATTTTGTAATTATTTTATTATTTTATTGTTAATTTTTAACATAAATAATGTTGCCTTTGACCTCAGAGTTCCAATTAACTGCATTACTTTCATCAGTGTCAATGTGCATTGAGAGAGAAAAATTTTTGCTTACTCTTGCAATAACATCTTTAAAAATGATAGAGCGGCCATCAGAATTTACCTCTACTGAACAAAATTCACCATTTTTTAAATTCAACTTTTTGGCCTCGTCCTCATTCATATGTATATGTCTTTTGGAAACTATAACACCGCTGTTAATTTCAATTTCACCTTTAGGGCCGCACAGTACGCACCCAGGAGTACCCTCGGTATCTCCGGATTCACGTATGACGGGTTTTATACCGAGTTTTCTGGAATCAGTTATAGATATCTCTACTTGAGTTTTAGATCTAACCGGTCCTAAAACAGCAACCGACTCAAAGCAGCCCTTAGGGCCTATTAATTTTACTCTTTCTTCACATAAATATTGTCCTGGCTGAGATAAATCCCTCTTTTTACTAAGAACGTATTTTTCACCAAACAATTTAAACAAATCGACTTCTGAAAGATGCACGTGTCTTGCAGAAACCTCTAAAGGTATTAGCATAATTTATGCCCCCTATCCCCTACCGGAGTATTACTAACAAATTTTATTTGCTAGTTTTTTATCGATATTAAAATAGAAATTATTTCCACTAAGTTCAATGAATTTTGCAAAGTGTTTAGATTTCTTTATTTTAATGAAAATTTCTTTTTTGTCCTCATCTATTTTACATTCTTCTCCGTCTATTATCAAATATTTTTTTGAACAACGATTTTTTGTTTGATTATTTTGAGCTATCTTTATAGTTATTGCGTTATTTGAATTCAGAACTATACTTCTGGACGCAAGACAGTGCGGGCAAATGGGAGTTAATATAAAGCATTCCATAGATGAATCAACTATTGGCCCTCCGGCAGAAAGAGAATACGCTGTTGAACCGGTTGGCGTAGCGCAAATCATACCGTCAGACCTATATGCACAAACCAAACTATTATTTTCATATACACTAAGTTCCATAATTTGAGAAAAAGGTCCACGACTTACAACCACATCGTTTAAAGCATTAAAATTTTTTCCATCCACTTCTACATCTACTATCATTCTATTTAAAACTTTATATTGACCGGAAAAAATTTCTGATATTTTACTTATACCATCTTTTTCAATCCCTGCCAAAAAGCCTATTTTACCACCGTTTATTCCCAGAATAACTTTTCCCGATTTTGCTGCTTTTTTTGCATAATGCATTATGGTCCCATCGCCACCAATCGGAACCACAATATCACTATCACATATCATTTTTTCTAAATCTTTATAAAAGTTTACGCGCAAATCGGAGAAAGAATTCCTAAAACGTTCTTCTATTAATATTTCACAGTCAAATTTTAGGAACTCATTCACAACATCAATTATTATATTATTTTTTTCATCTTTTAAAAATCCGACAGTTATAGCTATTTTCAAATCAAATCATCCCAAACAAATATTGATATCTATAAATTTTCGTGTGAAAAATCAACCACATCGTAAATATCTACGGGTGTATCTATATATGCGCTTTCAGATTTTTTAACTAACAAAAGGTACTCGATATTTCCTTCCGGACCTTTTATAGGCGAGAAATCAAGCCCCATAACAGCGAAACCGTTTTCTACGCAAAAGTCACATATCTTTTCTATAACTTTTTTATGTATTGATTTATCTCTAACTACACCGTTTTTTCCAATATTTTCACGTCCTGCCTCAAACTGTGGTTTTATCAAGCAAACGCCAAACGAACCCGGATTAATAATCTTTCTAATAACAGGCAAAACCAGTGTTAAAGATATAAATGAAACATCAACTGAAAAAAATTCTATATTATCTTTTATAAGACTTTCATCTATATACCGAATATTTGTCTTCTCTAGATTTACAACTCTGGGGTCGTCTTTAAGACTTTTAGCAAGTTGGTCACAACCAACATCAACGCAGTAAACTTTTTTACACGCATTTTTTAACATACAATCGGTAAATCCACCTGTAGATGCTCCAACATCCATAGCAGTTAAATTTTCAATACACAGATTAAAATTTTTTATCGCTCTTTCAAGTTTAAAACCGCCACGACTAACATATCTGGGTTTGCTGTTTTTAACTTCGATACAGCAATCTTCAGGATAACTAGCACCCGGTTTGCATGATTTTTTATTATCTACATAAACTTCGCCTTCGGTTATCATAACTCTGGCTTTTTCTCTGCTTTCTGCCATGCCACGCTCAAGCATCATAACATCTAATCTTTTCTTCATTTAAAAGCACTGCCATGCATATAAATACCATCTACACACAAAAAATCCAGTGCCATTCATCCACTCCTTGTGATTTGTAAAAAATAATTCTAATTAAATTTATTCATTGCTTCGATTGTTTTCTCATTTACAATCAATTTTAAAGCTTTATAGGCGTTTTCAGCCATATCATCTATAACAGCACTATCCTCTTTTGAAAAATTGGATAAAACCCAATCGGATAAATCCCAACCGGAATTGGGTTTCTCTCCAACCCCTATTTTTATTCTTGTAAACTTATCTGTTGAGCAAAAAGAAATTATATTTTTAATTCCATTATGACCGCCATGAGAACCCGAAAGTCTTATACGCATTTTGCCAACAGGCAGAGAGATATCGTCAAATATTACTATCAAATTTTCGGGAGGCACTTTATAAAAAGATAAAACTTCCGCAACAGACTGCCCACTTAGATTCATATAGGTTTGCGGTTTAACCAATAAAATTTTCTTTCCTTCGCAACAAGTAATGCAATTTAAAGACTTAAAGCTTTCTTTGAATCTATCTGCCCCTAGTTTATCGGCAATAAAATCTATTACTTTAAATCCAACATTATGCCTTGTTCCTTCATATTCTCTTCCGGGATTTCCTAACCCTACTACAACATAATTAATCGAACTCATAAAAACCATTCCCACTTACTCTAACATCATAGCCGAAACAGGGCAATCGCCGTTTATTCTTTTTATAGCCTCGGAAAGCATAGGGGAAACGTCTATGATAGAAAATTTATCAAGCATTTTTTCGGAAGGAATATTTATAGTATTAAAGAATGTCATATTTTTAATTCTGCTGTTTTTAATTTTTTCAATAGCATTACCGGAAAGCACCGGATGCGCAACATAGGCGTAAACTTCTTTTGCTCCGCCCATTTCTATTGCAGCGTTTGCCGCATTACATATGGTACCTGCAGTGTCTACTATGTCGTCAACCAAAATGATTTTCTTGTCTTTAACATCTCCTATAATATTCATAACCTCGCTGACGTTTGCTTTGGGACGACGTTTATCTATTATCGCTACAGAACACCCAAGACGCATAGCAAATTGTCTGGCACGAGAAACGGAACCGAAATCAGGAGCAAGAACAGCAAATTCTTCCGGATTAAAATTAGGGTCATTTTTAATGTGAGAGGCAAAAATTGATGCTGCAACAATATTATCAACCGGAATGTTAAAAAAGCCTTGTATTTGCATAGTGTGTAATTCTAAGGTAAGAATTCTATCTACACCTGCGGTTGTTAATATATCTGCAACAAGTTTAGCTGAAATTGGGTCACGAGGTTTTGCTTTTCTGTCTTGCCTTGCATAACCAAAATACGGCATTACAGCAGTTATCCTGCGAGCAGATGCTCTTTTTACTGCATCAACCATTACAAGCAATTCCATAAGGTTTTCGTTTATAGGAGCACACGTGGGCTGGATTATAAAACAATCTGTACCTCTAACGGACTCATTAATAGATACGGAAATTTCTCCGTCACTAAATCTTCCGACTTCCGAAACCGAAAGTTCGCAGCCCAACTCTTTGGCAATTTTTTTTGCTAATTCCTTATTTGCATTCGCAGTAAAAACTTTTAAATCTGTAGTTTGTTGACCCATATTTTAATCTCCTTTATTTTTATAGCTCATTTATATTAGTAAACTCTTTAAAACTAATTTTAATTTATTTACCTATAACAGATGTAAAAGGTCCTATAATATTCCCCGATTCTATATTTGAATCTTTGCAATAACTTTGATTAATTGTAACATTATTGCCTATAATACAATCAGAAATCTGCGAATTGGGGCCTATAACACAATCTTGCCCAATAACGGTTTTACCTGTTAATATTGTACCCGGCAAAATTGTTGTTCCTGAGCCAACTTGTACCCATTTGCCAACAATTATTCCATCTCTACACGGCACTTTCACGCCACTTTCCATAAGTCCATCTATCATCTTATTTCTTGCTATCTCATTAAGATGCTGTAACTGGACTGTGTCGTTAGCGCCAAGTGCAACATCGGACGATGGTGTTTCAAACGCATCAACTTTACGACCGTTTTCAATAAAAAGTTTGATTATAGAAGTTAAATAATACTCACCTTGAGCAGTATCATTTGTAACTTTACTTAAAAAATCAATCAAGTCAGAAACCTTAAACCAATAAGCACCGGAGTTTATCTCTCTTATAGAACGCTCACTAAAACTTGCGTCTTTTTCCTCTACTATTGCTTCAACACTATAGTCATCACTGTTTCTTATTATTCTACCATACCCGATAGGATTATCTATGCGAGCCGATATAATCGTAGCGGAATTACCGCAGCTCTTATGTATTTTGTACGCTTTTGTAATTGTAGCTTTATCTATAAATGGCGCATCGCCACCTAATATCAGAACATCTCCGTCTAAATGTTTCTCTAGGAAAGGCATAGATGTCATAACAGCGTGGGCGGTACCTTTACGTTCGGTCTGCATTACGCTTTCCAGCTTATAATTTAAAGAATCTAAATATTCTCTTACTTTCTCGTACTTATATCCCGTAACCACACAAATGTCATTTATGCCACATGTAACTACAGAATTAATCACCCAACCAACCATTGGTTCAAAAAGAACTGACGAAAGCACCTTTGGGTCTTTAGATTTCATTCTTTTACCTTCGCCGGCGGCTAATATCACACAACAAAGATTATTCAAAAAACTCACTCCTAAAATCTGCGGTGAATGATCACACTTTGATCTTAACTATATATTCTACAACTTTTTATAAAATACTTCAAATTTACTAATTTGACTTTGTCTCAAGCACACTTATGACGGCATCAACTATGTCTTTTGATGTCATTTTATAAACCTCTTTTAGATAAGGCATCTTGCCCACTTGCCCAAAAGCGTCACGTATTCCGACGGAGCGTAGCGGCACAGGATAATTCTCACATATAACTTCAGAAACAGCTGAACGAAGTCCGCCGATTATATTATGATTCTCAACAGTAACAGCGGCTTTTGTTTTTTGAACGGAAGAAATTATAGCCTCCTCATCAATTGGCTTTATTGTATGAATATTTATTATCTCCGCACTTATTCCGAGTTCTTCTAAGCGTTTGTTAGCCTCAAGCGTTTCGGAAACCATAATTCCTGAACAAAAAATACTTACGTCTTTTCCGTCTTTTATTTTTTTAGACTTGAAAAGATTAAACTTTTCGTCTTCAGAAAATATATCCGGCGTTTCTTTACGAAACATTCTTATATATACCGGACCTTTATAATCAATTATCTGCCGGAAAATGTTTTTGAGCTGGGTATTATCAGCAGGTTCAAATATAACCATATTAGGTATGCTACGTATAACCCCGATATCTTCAACACTCATATGAGTCCCGCCGTTATATTCTGCACTTATACCGGGGTCTGTACCAACTATTTTTACATTTTGCTTTGCATAGCAAATAGAAATCGCCAATTGGTCACAAATTCTACGAGTGGCAAAAGGAGTAAATGTACATATAAACGGAACAAATCCATAGCTGCTCATTCCTGCTGCAACCGATGCCATATTCTGCTCGGCAATTCCTACATTTATCGCACGCTCAGGGTATTTTTGAGCAAAATCCCCCATTCCGTTTGGCTTAGCTAAATCTGCATTTAAAACTACTATATTTTCATTTTCTTGCATTGCTTTTTCAAGCTCTGATGCAAACACTTTTCTCATTTCCATATTATAATTCGCCTCCAAGTTCCCTAATGCCATCTTCAAACATCTCTTTTGTTACAGTCATGCTATGGTTTGAGCAACCTGCATCTTGGGCAAACTTTATTCCGCAACCTTTTGTTGTATTTAAAATAATCATTGTTGGAATATCAGATTCTTTTGCTTTACAAATAGCGGAATCTATTTCATCGCAATCATTGCCATGCTCAACAGTAATAACATTCCACCCAAAAGATAACCATTTTTTGTCTAGAGGCTCAATTTCGCATATATCGCTTATTTTTCCATCAAGCTGAAGTTTATTGTAATCCGTAAAAGCTATTAGATTTTTAAGTTTATGCTGCGAAGCAAACATAGCCGCTTCCCAAATTTGCCCCTCTTGAGTTTCGCCGTCACCTATTATTGTATAAATATTAGCACCATCATTTTTAAGTTTTGAAGCCAATGCTATGCCCACGGCGCAAGAAAAACCTTGCCCGAGTGACCCGGTTGTCATATCCACTCCGGGAGTTCTGTTCATATCACAATGGCTGGGCAAATTAGTGCCCGACTTATTAAGGGTTAAAAGCCAATCTTTAGGGAAGTAACCTAACTGTGCCAAAACAGCATAAATGGCAGGGCCGCTATGCCCTTTGGAAACGACCAGCCTATCTCTACCCTCTTTTTGTGGGTTATTTGGGTCAACGTTCATATGTTTATAATAAAGAACTGCCAGAAGTTCCACTATGGAAAGCGAACCACCTATATGCCCTACTCCGAGAGTCCCTATTTCAGTCAATATATTTTTTCTTAGCTCTTTACATTCAAGCTCTAAACTCATGTTACTCCTCCTAAAATATCTATGCTTTTAAATCGTTTGGTCCAAAACTTTGAGGAAGTAAATCCTCAAACGAAAATATTTTAAAGTCATCTACACTTTTTGCAAGTATAACTTTAAATTCGTTTGGAACACAAAACTCCCTTAATGCCTGCCTGCACATTCCGCAAGGCGCACAATAAGAGCCTAGGCATTCGGCCGGCTCTGAATCTTTACCGCCAACAACGGCAATTGCTTTAAATTTTTTGTTTCCATCAAAAACTGCACGAAACAAAGCTGTACGTTCCGCACAGTTGCAAACTGAATATGCGGCATTTTCAATATTAAAGCCTTGATAAATTTTGTCATCTGATGTTAATAGCGCAGCGCCAACTTTAAATTTTGAGTATGGCGTATATGCTAATTTTCTTGCCTCTAAAGCATTTGAAATTAATTTTTTAATTTGGTCCATTTACTGTTCCTCCATATGACTAAAACTAAAGACTAAGTATAATATAATATTTAATAAAATTCAATCTTAATATATGCAAACAAGACCCATAAAAACGATTTTTAAGTTGTATAAATATCAATTTTATGTTAGTTTATGTTTATAGATTATTAGCGTTAAATATAGGAGGCATAATATGAAATTTAACGAAAAACACAGTTTTAAAAAAGCATTGGTATGCACATTGGTTGCAATGGCAGCTCTTAACATATCGTGTGGAAATATCAATTCTGTAAAGGCAGTGGCATCAGATAATTCCGAAACCTCAAGCGTTTCAAACTCGACTAACGAAGAAAATCAAAAAAGCGGAGAGTTTGATTTTATTAAGTCCGAAAATCATGATAACAACCTACTTTATAACAGCAAATTCTTACTATATGGCGGAATAACTTTAATTGTAATTTCCGTAACCGGAATGGCAACAACAATAGTATATAAAGGAAAAAGAAAAAAATTAAAAAATAAAAAACGCGTACAAATCAACAAAAAATAAAATTATAATTACCAACCACTTTGGAGATGAACTTTAATGTGTAATATAACACACTATAAACTTGGCGATGAAATAAATTTTTCTCATATTTCAGATTCAAAATTTAAAACAACGAATATATCTTTTTCAATGTTTTATCCAATCGACGAAAATTTTGTTTCTGCAAATGCACTATTACCCAATTTGCTATGTCATTCTTGCAAAAAATACCCATCGCTTATGCTTATAAGTCAAAAACTCGATGAACTTTATGGTGCATCGATATCTACTAGCGTGAGCAAAATTGGCGATATGCAAGTTATAACTATTTCATCACAAAGCATAGCAACCAAGTTTGTTCCCAACGGAAATGACAATATTCTTAATCTTGCAAAAATACTATGCGATATCATATTTGACGCAAATGTTGAAGAAAAGAAATTTATAGATGAAAATTTAAATCAAGAAAAACGACAATTAAAAGAAGAAATTATATCTGAGATGAACGACAAAAGAATTTTTGCACGTCAAAGATGCATAGAAGAAATGTGTAAAAATGAAAAGTTCAGCATAAATAGTATAGGCACAATCGAAGGTGCCGATAAACTAACCGGAGAAGCGGTTTTTAAAGCATGGAGAAATCTACTTGAAACCGCTAAAATAAAAATAATTATGGCCGGTTTCGGACCGCACGAAAAAGTTTTAGAGGAGTTTAAAAACCATTTTTCTAAAATAAACAGACACGACATTAACCAATATTCTTGTGCCGTTTCAGAAGCAAAAAAGCCGGTTAAAAAAATAGTAGAAACAAAGAAAATCGCTCAATGCAAACTGGTTATAGGATTAAGAATAAAAAACAAAAATGAAAAAGTGAACTCTACTGCAATGCAAGTCATGAATGCGCTTTTTGGCGGCACTCCACAGTCGAAACTGTTTGTAAACGTAAGAGAAAAACTTAGCCTTTGTTATTATTGTTCGTCAAAATACTTTAAGCAAAATAAAATAATGATTATTGAAAGCGGAGTTGAATCCAAAAACTCTCAAAAGGCCTCTGATAAAATATTGGAACAGCTCGAAGATATAAAAATTGGGAATTTTTCCGAAACCGAACTCTCGCAAACAAAACTTTATTTAATTCAACAAGTAGAAAAAACAGAAGACAGTTTAACTGCTATGCAAAGCTGGTACCTAGCCCAAAGCATAGAGAAAAACATCATGACGCCGAGTGAATATATTAATGCTATAAAAAGCATCAGTCGTGAAGACATAATAGCTGCATCTAAACAACTTGATGTAGACACTATATATACTTTAACCGGGGAGGAAAAATAATAGATATGAAGCCAAAACATATAGTAAATAAGATGTTGGATGAAGAATATTTTTTTATGAAGCACCCATCAGGGCTTAATATATATGTCCACCCTAAAAAAAATTACAGCTCAAACCATGCTATACTTGGCACTAACTTTGGATCAATAAATAATAAATTTAAACTTAAAGATCAAAAAAATTACACCTGCGTCCCTAACGGAATAGCACACTATTTGGAACACAAACTTTTTGAAAGCGCCGATGGCGATGCTTTTGACTTGTTTGCTAAAACAGGCGCATCTGCAAATGCATATACATCTTTTGAGAAAACAGCTTACCTGTTTTCGTGTACCGATAATTTTGAAAGTTCACTTGAAATACTTTTGGATTTCGTAAGCTCGCCATATTTTACTGACGAGAACGTAGAAAAAGAACGCGGAATTATATCTCAAGAAATAAAAATGTATCTGGACAGTCCAAATTGGAAAATGTTTATAAATTTATTAGGTGCGCTATATCATAATCACCCTGTGAAAAATGATATTGCCGGATCTGTTGAATCCATATCAAAAATAACACCCGAAATTTTATACGAGTGTTATAATACGTTTTACAATTTGAATAATATGACGCTTTGCGTTGTTGGAAATGTTGACCCTAATAAAATTTTCACTATAGTAGATAAAAAAATAAAGTGTTTCCCGTCAATTGAGGTAGAACGCTACTTCCCTCAAGAACCAAAAAATATAGTAAAAAGCTACGTTTCAGAGAGATTTGATGTGGAATCATCTATGTTTAGTTTAGGGTTTAAAGAAAACGTCCAAGCAAATTCGAGAATCACTACCGAGGAGCTTGTATACACCGATATAATATTAAACTATCTAACATCGCCGTCATCAGAAATGTACAACGATCTTTTGGAAAGAAATTTAATAAATACCGCATCGTTTTCAGGAGAATATCTTGAAGGCCCCGGGTACGCATCTTTGGTATTTTCCGGAGAAAGCCAAAACCCAAAAGAGGCTGAAAAAATCATTAAAAAACATATATCCAATATTCATAAAAACGGACTTGACGAAATAGCCTTTGAAAGAGCCAAGAAAGCTGTATATGGTCAAACAATATCTTCGTTTAACAATATTTCTTCTATAGCAGATCTTACACTTGACTTTGATTTTTCCGGAAGAGAAATATTCGATTATATAGATATACTTCAAAATGCAACTTTGGAGAAAGCCGACGAACGTTTTAAAAATGAACTTGACCCGGAACTTTCTTCACTGTCGGTGGTTGAACCGTTATGAATATAAATAGAATTTATCACGTAAGCTTTCCTGGGCTAGGATTATCAGACTTAAAAATAAATCCTATATTTTTAAAATTAGGCTCTATTTCGATACACTGGTACGGTATATTAATAGCATTAGGTTTTACAATTGCGTTTTTATATGTCAATGCAAAAAAACGTATATTTAAAATTTCTTCAAATGATTTATATAACATAATTACTGTTTCTTCAACATGTGCGATTATTTTTGCAAGAATATACTACGTCCTGTTTTTCCCCGGCAGCTACTATAAAAACTACCCTCTAAAAATATTTATGATTTCCGAAGGCGGAATAGCTATTTATGGTGCTGTTATTGGTGGAATAATTGGTGTTTATGCATTTTGTAAAATTAGAAAAATAAACACAATTTCAGTTTTAAACTTATTGTCTCCCGGTCTTGCGATTGGCCAATGTATTGGCAGATGGGGTAATTTTGTAAATCAAGAAGCTTTTGGAACTCAAACAAATCTGCCTTGGGGAATGGTAAGTGAAAAAACCTTATTTAAACCCGTCCACCCTTGTTTTTTGTACGAATCAATAGGTTGCCTAATAATTTTTATAATTTTAGACAGATGTATATCTTCTAAAAATAATTTTTTGAAAGAAAACACCTTTGTTATTTATCTTTTTTTATATGGAATTATAAGGGCGATAATTGAAGGGTTAAGAACTGATAGTTTAATGCTCCCATACACTTCTATAAGAGTATCCCAAATTCTTTCTGTAATTTTTGTAATTGCATCTTTTGCATACTTAATTTATAAAAAACAAAAATACAAAAAACTAACAAGCAAACGGTGAGTTATTATGATATTAAAAACCAAACGTCTAATATTAAGGCCATGGGAGGAATCCGACGCAAAAGATCTATTTAAATTTGCCAGCGATCCAAGAATAGGTCCAATTGCGGGTTGGCCCGCGCACAAAAGCGAAGAAGAAAGTCTTGAAATAATAAGAAGATTCCTCTCCGTACCGGAAACTTATGCTGTAACTCTAAAAGAAGACCAAAAAGCAATAGGAAGCATTGGTTTGAAAACGGGCAAAAACAGCGAAATGGATTTAAAAGATAACGAGGCCGAAATTGGTTACTGGATAGGCGTCCCTTATTGGGGCAATGGATTAATTCCTGAAGCCACAAAAGAAATCATAAGACACGCATTTAACGATTTACACCTTGAATGTTTATGGTGCGAATATTATGATGGCAATGAAAAATCGCACCGAGTGCAAGAAAAGTGCGGATTTACATATCATCACACCTGTAACAACGTTTATGTGCCTCAGATGAAAGAAACAAGAATCGGACACGTTACGCAATTAACCAGAACAAAATGGGAAGAATCTTTATAATAAATAGAAATTAAAACTTTATCTAGAGTAAAATCGCATAAAAATTCCCTATATGTACCGTAACAATAAAATGGCACATATAAGGAATTCTCTTTACTGCTTTTGGACTTTGCTACGAAGACGCATGGTCTTATCAAGTATTTTTTTACGAATACGAATACTCTTAGGCGTTACTTCTAATAATTCATCTTCATCTATAAACTCTATTGACTGTTCTAAGCTCAAAACACTATGCGGTGTAAGTTTTAATGCTTCGTCTGAACCAGCCGCACGCATATTGGTTACATGTTTTTTCTTACAAACATTAACTGTTATATCTTCGGCTTTCGGTGTGGAACCGACAACCATACCTTCATAAACGTCAACGCCCGGCCCTATGAATAATCTACCTCTGTCTTGTGCTGCGAAAAGCCCATAGCCTGTAGAAACTCCTGTTTCATGCGCTACCAACGAGCCATGATGACGCTGGACTATTTCACCTTTATATGGTTCATAACAATCGAATATTTGGTTTAATATGCCTTTACCGTTGGTATCGGTTAAAAATTCTGACCTATAACCAATAATTCCTCTAGCCGGAACACGGAATTCTAATGTTGTCATTCCGCCATCTTTCGGGGACATACTTATCATATCAGATTTTCTGGAACTGATTTTCTCAATAACTGCTCCAACATATTCTTCAGGAACTTCAATGCTTAATATTTCAATAGGCTCACAAAGTTTTCCGTCGATTTCTTTCATTATAACTTGTGGACGAGAAACCTGGAACTCATATCCTTCACGTCTCATTGTTTCAATCAAAATCGAAAGATGCAATTCGCCTCTACCGGAAACTTTAAATGTATCTGCCGAATCTGTTTCTTCAACACGCATAGAAACGTTTGTTTCGACTTCTTTGAAAAGTCTGTCTCTTATGTTTCTGGATGTAACGAACTTTCCTTCACGGCCTGCAAAAGGACTATTATTCACCATAAAATTCATAGAAACTGTAGGCTCATCTATTTTTACAAACGGAAGTGGTTCAACACAATCTGGTGAGCATAATGTCTCGCCTATGTTAAGGTCAGAAATACCGGATACCGAAACGATTTCGCCTGCGCCTGCTTCTTCTATTTCAACTCTTTTGAGTCCTTCATAATTATAAAGTTTTCCTACTTTAACATTTCTTGTTTCCCCGTCACGCATACACAAAACGGCATTCTGACCTGCTTTAACTACTCCCCGTTCTATACGCCCGACACCTATTCTTCCTACATAATCATCATATTCGATATTAGAAATCAAAAGCTGCATATGCCCATCTATATCACCTTTTGGGGCTGGTATTTCTTTAATGATAGCCTCAAAAAGTGGTTTTAAATCTTTTGAATCTTTATCTTCATCGGTATAGGCATATCCATTTTTTGCCGAAGCATAGATAACAGGAAATTCGATTTGTTCTTCATTGGCGCCAAGATCTATAAATAAATCTAAAACCTCATCTATAACTTCATTTGGTCTAGCACCCGGCCTATCAATCTTATTTATAACGACAATAGGTTTTTTGCCTAATTTCAAGGCTTTTTTAAGAACAAATCTTGTTTGCGGCATGCAACCTTCAAATGCATCAACAAGCAGTAAAACACCATCGACAGTTAAAAGTATACGTTCAACTTCACCGCCAAAATCAGCATGGCCTGGTGTGTCTACTATATTAATTTTAGTATTTCCATACATAATAGCAGTATTTTTTGAAAGAATTGTAATTCCTC
>CAYUTE010000219.1:0-2244 GCA_964447545.1 uncultured Eubacteriales bacterium | reverse complement strand
CGGATTAATTCTCTTTTGTCAACGTCCCCGTTATCCGCCTCTTTGTCCTTTTCATCAGCTTCGTTAGCAGCCTTAAGACCTTGCAGAACTTCGAGTACTACATTTTTTACATCGTCTTTGTTCATTTCTTGAGTGTTCCTTCCTAATAATTTTTGTATAAACATTTTGTTTTCCTTTATAAAATTTGATAATTCACATGAATTTTTAGATTTTAAATCATCCCTTGTGGGTTCAATCGCCATTTCCCAGGCTGAATATTCTTCAAGCTTAAATCTGCCATCTCTAGCTAACATTTTTAAGGCAGCTTTTCCCTCTCTTGGGAGTTTTTCCCAATCTACAATAATTTTATCCTTTGTTTTTCGTGTTATAAAAGGCTCAATGTCAGCGTTGGTTTGATATTTAACAAAATCAATTATTCCTTTAGCGCTTGTTTTGGCTTCTTGTAAGTCTTTTTCTTGTTTTGTTTTTCTATGTTCGAGCGCTTCTTTATATTCTTTTTCGCTCAAAGGGAATTCTAAATTATCTTTACCCAAACTGTATGAAGGTTTATTGCTCCATAGACTTGAACTATATTTAACGGGATTAAAACCTTTTTCTATTAAATCTTTTAAGCTATATTTAACGCCTTTTTTATCAATAAATTTTTTATTGTCTTTATTATCTGTTGCTTGCCTTTTGGCATACCAACCTTGGCGGTGCATTGCATCTTCCACGCTTTCACCGTCTTTAATTAATAAATGTCTGCCTTTATTTTCTTTGCCATTCGGCTTGACTGTTATCCAATTATCATTTTGTGTCTTTTCGGCAAACTCTATTGCATTAACTGCGATAAGTGCATTTTCATACCGTGGATTTTTTACAATAGCTAAATGTTCGGGCTTGCCGTTCAATATAACTTTATCATACGGATTGCCATTATGCAGTTTATTTGTCGTATTATTTGCATATTCTGTAATTTCATACTGGCATGAAACATTGTAACCGTCATTTATAAGGCTTATGGCGGTTTCATCTGTTATTATACCGTCACACCAATAAAAGCCGTCTTTATCGTCATACCATACATGGGCAATATTGCCGCAGCATACGTCTTTGGCATTTTCACTCGTAACATCTTGATGGTCGATAATAACAGGACAGCCCACAAAATCAGAAACAAACTTATCAATTATTTCTTTATCTAATACGCAAACTCCAAAAGAGTATTTAACAAGGCCTGGCTGCAAAAATTTTGCTTTAAAATAACGGCCCTTTCCGCCTGTGTTTTCGTCTAAAAATATTGCATTTTGTGCTTTTGGACTCCAGTCGAACATTTTTAAAGTTCCTTTTTGTTATACATTATATTTAGTAAGCCAACCATATTTTGAATGTTTTGCGCTATATTGCCAATTAGATTTTCATCACCTTTTGAAAGGCCGGTCAAACTTTCAATATGTTGTAATGTCTGCAACATTAAATCAAGCATATTTTTGAAATCGTAGGGGTTATTGGGTATAAGTTCTATAGTCATGGCTAAATATTCTTTAGATGGCAAAGTAGAAAAATTATGCCCCAGTAAAATTACTTCTTTTACTTCGTCTATAAAACCTGCCATGGGTTCATAAATTCTATCGGCAAACAAATGACGGCCATAAAAGCTTTCACCGATACAGTTGTAATGCAAATCTTTTGCAAATTGTTGTATGGCATATAAAAAAGCAATTAATTTATCTATAGGCGCGCGTTTCATTTGTTATACTCCTAATAACACAAGTATACCATATTATTTGAATATAATAAAAAAAAGAGCTATTTGCATAGCTCTAAAACGGACAATATGAGCTTGGAAAGGTTAAATTAATTATATTGTTTATTAGTTGAATATAAAGGCCAATAAGCAAGCTAACCCCAAATTCATGGGTACAAAAGATAACCTTTGCAATAAACTTGCCTATCAGCTATTAATAAATTATATCATCTTCGCCAGTTGCGCATCTTACTAGTGCCGCCTTAAATTCACAGGAAAATATGCTTTTGCAATTCCAATACCATTTACAGCCTCTAGGGGCGGTCATGGCATATTTAAGTTCTTTCCAACCTTTTGGTATTTTATCTAAAATTTTTTCCCTATTCATTTTTTGCTTCACTTTCAAACCATTATTTCAAGACAATAGCCATTGCAAAGTTGAATATTACTCATTCAAACACGCTCCGTGTAGAAATAACAGTCATAGAACATCGACAATTAAAACTTTGACCCGGCAA
>CAYUTE010000218.1:0-33267 GCA_964447545.1 uncultured Eubacteriales bacterium | reverse complement strand
GAATAATAGCCTGACTCATAAAATATTTAAGTTTTTCGCTTGAGTTCATTTGTTGTCTTCCTCGTAATCAGATTGAGAGTCAAAATATACACGGTCTATGTTTATAATACATTTGTATTTTGCTCCAATTGCACGTACTCCTGCAAATACTGCTTCTTTAAGTTCGTCATCAGTTTTTGGCATATCGTACGGTACCGAAACATGAAAAATCAAAGTTTCTTTTTTGCCCGGTACTATTCTAAGGTCGTAAACTTTAGCCGATGAGTGAATTAGTTTGACCATATTTGAAATTTGTTCTCTTATTTTTTGTGTAGTTTTGTCGTTTGTTACTATTGGGTCCATATGTATTATGCATTGACAGCCAAATCTATTTTTTATTTTTTCTTCTACTCCGTCAATCGCTTCATGTAATAGCATAATGTCTTTATCGGCAGGCACCTCTGCGTGAAAAGATATACCCATCTTTCCCGGGCCGTAGTTGTGTACTACTAGCTCGTGAATTCCGATAATATCAGGACATTCAAAAATAGTTTCATTAATTTCTTTTATAATTTTAGCATCGGGTGCGTCTCCAAGTAGCGGACTTATAGTTTCTTTTATAGTGCCGTATCCGGTATATATTATAAATCCGGATACAATAATTCCGGAATAAGCATCAACAGATACACCGGTTAATTTTGTTATTGCTACCCCCGCCAATATTGTAAGAGTTATTATAACATCGCTCATGCTGTCAAAAGCTGCTGCTTTCATAGCGGCAGAGTCCATTATATTGTTTATTTTTGTATTAAATCTGCTCATCCATAGTTTTATAAGCATTGATATAATTAATATTGTTATAGCTAAAGCATTTGCTTCTGACGGGTGTGGCTCAAATATTTCTTCTACTGAAGATTTTGCTAATTCTATTCCAAGAAACATAATGGCTATAGACACTATTAGCCCTGATATATATTCAATTCTTCCGTATCCGAAAGGGTGATCCTTATCGGCAGGACTGTCTGACGTTTTAAAACATACCAGAGTTACTATAGAAGATATCGCGTCAGAAAGATTATTGAAGGCATCTGCACTTATTGCTATTGAAGAGGTTACCATGCCTGCAAAAAATTTTCCAAAAGACAAAACCAAATTGCAGATTATTCCAACAACTCCGCTTAAAACGCCAAATTGTTTTCTTGTTTCCGGATCATTTGGGTTTGATGTATCTTTTACAAATCTTTTTATTAAAAAATCAGTCATTTTAGTTAGCTTATGTAGGTTATATTTGCCTAAGCTTTATCCTCCCTTTTGTAAAATTATTTTACTTTAAAGAGAAATTATACTATTTTTCAAAAGTTTTGTTAAGTAAATTTTTAAAGCTATTATTTTTTAACGTTTTTAATTCTTTTTTTGACTATTAAATAAATCAGTGTAGCTCCGGCCGTAGCAGCACCTGCTATGTAGATGTAGTTCATGATGTTGTTTTCTTCAGGATTATTTTGCTGTAAGTTTTCAGGAGTGCATTCATTATTTTCTTCATCGTTTTCATCATTTTCATCTTCGCCTACATCTTCATCATCGTCATCGTTTTCACAAGAATTATTTTTGCTACCGGATTTTCTCTTCTTGCCGCTCTTAGATTTCTTGTTTTTACCATCTTTCCCTTTAGTGCTTTTTGATGATTTATCACTTTCGCTTTCATCTTTATTAGTAATTACTTTTACGTGATAAACATTTTTATTTTTCCTTCCATTTCCGTATACTGTTATGATAATATCCGTTGGGGATTTTCCTGCTGCATTTAATTTGCGTTTGTTTATATGAACTTCTCCACCTGCTGATGTATCAAAGTCAATATATTTGGTGTTTTGTGATACTTTTAGAACATACTCGTGTACATCGGGATTGAACTCCGGTGACAGATGCCCTTGTGAAGGGATAAGTTTATTTAATTTACAGTCAGCGGAACAGTTAGAGAGGTTTAATGATTGATTTATATTAAGTGTTAGTACTTCAGAACTTTCGGCACCGTTTTCCGATTTTATAATGGTGACTTTTGTTTGATTTGTTTTACAATTATCCTTTACTGTAAAGTTTATTTTAAATAAATCTTTTTTGCTGTTGAATTTTACATACCTATGATCTCTGCTCAAATTAAATGATAAATTTACTGTATTATTATTAATGTTTTCCTTTTTGTGTCTGTAATTTTGCTTTATTTCATCATTATATTCTACGGTAGGGGAGTTTTTGAAAACGTTTGCGTCAAATTCTATTCTTACGTTAAAGTTTTCCGGCAGATATTTGGCAGGCTGATTCGTGCCGAATAAGATTGATACTGATTCCCCAGGCGAAACATTTTTATTTCCGATGATTGATGACTCAGTGCTAAGCGCTTTTGTATTCAGTGAAAGTAAAATTAATAAAATAATACAAAATATGGTTCTAAAAATAAATTTAAATATTTTCACTTTTTAAACCTCCTGTTTTATGTTAAAAATAAAAATGTAATTATATGTAAAATGTGATATAATTTAAAAATAAAGGTGATGATAGTATATGGGATTTGTAACAAATATGTTTGAAAAATCAATAATTTATTTACAGACAATTATGGGTGATATTTTAAAAGTATTAGCTTTATTTTTAATCGGTTGGTGGCTTATAAATAAATTTTGCCGATTAATACCTGTGTTTTTTAAAAAATCGAATTCTGATATGGGTGTTGCATCGTTTTTAGAGTCTGTTATTAAATTTTCGTGCAGAATTGTGTTAATAATGATAATTTTAGGGTGTTTGGGATTTAATGTTGCTCCCATAACAACTGCTTTGGCTGCCTCATTGGTTACAATAGGTATTGCTCTTAAAGATAACATTTCAAATTTGGTTAGTGGTATTATATTGGTTATAAATAAGCCTTTGCGTGTAGGAGATTACATAGAATGTGATGGCGTAAAAGGTACAGTAATAAGAATAGAAATGATGTTTACTATTTTAAAAATGGAAGAAGAAAATCATACAGCGGTCATTCCTAACAATAAACTGACATCTTCAAGCATTGTCCGTGTTAGTAAGTTTAATAGTACAAATTTGAGTTTTGAATATGTAATTGATTTTCCGTCAAATAAGTCAAAATCAGTGCATAGATATTTAGAGAAAACTTTTTTACTGAGTAATAAAATTTTACATATACCCGCTCCTACTGTTAATATTAAATCTCTTGAAGAAAACAAAATTCAGGTAAATATAGATGTTTGGTGCGAAGTTAAAGACTCTGAATTTGCAAAAAAGATATAGCGGCGGTAATAGAGAAGATAAAAGCTTATAATACTGACGTTTCGAATTCTTAATATTATTATAACATTTTTAAAATAAAGTATCAACATTTTTTAGGAGGACGCCAATGGAACAAAAAGGTTTTTCAGCAGGAGTGTTGCCGGGGGGATTGCGTGGTAAACAAGAAATTAAAATATTGGTTTGCTATATGGTCAACCGTTTCCCTAATAAGTTGGCTAAATCTGATATTAATAATATTTTGCAAAATTACGGGCTTGCAAATTATTTTGAAACTAGTCAAGCGTTTGATGAGATGGTTTCTGCCGAAAATATTTTTAAAGATGAGAATGGCTTGTTTTATGTTAGCAAAAGCGGCGAGATGATAGCCAATGAGCTTGCCGGAAATTTGCCGCTCAGTGTAAAAGAAAAAGCTATAAATGGTACAGAAGAATATTTTAAAAGAGTTAAATCAGAAAAAGAGAATAAGGTAACAATAAAGAAAAACGAACGTGGATATGATGTTACTTGTTCGGTTTTAGATGGAAAATTTGAAATGCTTAAAATTAAGATTTACGCTCCGGATATAGAAGCGGCAATGCTTATAAAAAACAACTTTTATAAAAGCCCCGGAAATTTGTATAGAAATATTCTTGCGCAGCTTGCAGCTCCGGAGGATTAAATATCTCGAAAAGATTCGGCAAAATCCGACTTTGTCGGGTAGTGCTTTTTGCTAAAATATTGACATAACTTTTTAATTAAATATAATGTTACATATCGTTGCGAGTGGGGGGATGATTTAAAACGGAAAAATTATTGGACATTAAATCTATGATGCCTGATGAAATTTCAGAAAGTTTAAAAGAATTTGGTTTTGAATCTTATAGAGCAAATCAAGTTTATTCATGGCTTTGTAAAGGCATACAAAGTTTTGACCAAATGGTTAACATCCCCAAAAACCTTCGCTTGTTTATGAGTGAGCATTATTATATTCCTTCTATTAGCATAGTGAAAAAAAGAATTTCAAACGATGGCACTGTTAAATATCTTTTTAAACTCCATGATGGCGAGACGGTAGAATCTGTTGTTATGAAGTATCATCATGGATATTCAATGTGCATTTCAACGCAATGCGGTTGTAAGATGGGTTGCTCGTTTTGCGTTACAGGTCAAGGTGGATTTTTTCGTAATTTAAGCGCTTCAGAGATGCTTTTACAAATTGAAGCTGCTCAGAGCGACGAAAATATTAGAATATCTAATGTAGTCCTTATGGGTATGGGCGAACCTCTTGACAATTATGATAATGTTTTGAAATTCTTATATTTAGTTTCTGCTCCGGGCGGATTGAATATAGGTATGCGTCATATATCACTTTCCACGTGTGGAATTGTTGATAAAATTTATGATTTGGCAGAAAAGAAATTACAACTTACGCTCTCTGTGTCATTGCATGCCCCAAATGATGAACTCCGCAGTTCGATGATGAAGATTAATAAGCGGTGGGGCGTTAAAGAGCTTATTGATGCATGTAGATATTATGTTTCAAAAACAGGTAGACGTATATCGTTTGAGTATGCAATGGTAGAAAATGTAAATGATACAGAAAAATGTGCAAATGAACTTGCTAATTTATTAAAAGGAATAATTTGCCATGTTAATTTGATTCCTCTTAATAAATCTGAAAATAAAAGTCTTAGAAAAAGTAATCTTAATAGAATTTATTCCTTTAAAAATGCTTTACAGAATCGAGGAATTAACGCAACAATACGTAGAACTCTAGGCAAAGATATAGAGGCTGCATGTGGACAACTCAAGAGTTCAGCTCAAAAGGGGGAAAATCTTTGAAATTACTAAGTAAAACTGATATAGGCCAAAAACGTACATCTAATCAGGATTGTGTGATTGGCGAAGTATTGTCGGACTCTATGGCATGGTCAGTAGTTCTTGATGGAATGGGTGGATTTAGTGGCGGCGATGTGGCAAGCAGAACCGCTGCCGATGTTATATCTGAATTTTTTAAAGATAATCTTTCTGAGGGTCTTGATGATAAAACTATTAAAAAAATAATGATTGAAGCCACACAGAAAGCAAATTTTACTGTGCATGATATTTCTAAAACAGATGAAAACCTAAGTAAAATGGGTACAACGTTGGTTATGTGTGTCGTTAATGGCACAAGCGCACATTTTGTGTATGTGGGCGATAGCAGAGCCTACATTGTTGATGAAAAATCAGTATGCCAGATAAGTGTTGACCACTCAATAGTACAGCGAATGCTGGATAGTGGCGGAATAACCCCTCAAGAAGCACATAATCACCCTCAAAGAAACGTTATAACTCGTGCAATAGGCGTAGAGGAAATTGTAGAGGCTGATTATAAACATGTAAAAATAAAAAAAGGCGATAAAGTTTTTTTATGTACAGATGGTCTTAGCGGATATTTAACCTCGCTTGAAATTTTCGATTTTTTTCAAAAGAATAATCTTTCGAAAGTCCCATCAAAAATGATAGATGAATGTAATAATCGTGGCGGAAGTGATAATATTACAGTATCAATAATAGAGTGTTAGTAAAAAGCATTGATTTAACATGATGATATTTAGTTAGATTAGGAGAAGAAAAATGGATAAATATACCGGAAAAAGATTAGATGCAAGATATGAAATACAAGAACTTATTGGTGTTGGAGGCATGGCGGTTGTTTACCGTGCTTACGATATCATAGAGGATAAAATTGTTGCAATAAAAATTTTGAAGGATGAGTTTTTAAGTAACAAAGACTTCATAAGAAGATTTAAAAATGAATCTAAAGCCATTGCGGTTTTATCTCACCCCAATATAGTCAAGGTTTATGATGTCAGTTTTGGAACCAAGATTCAATATATAGTCATGGAGTACGTTGAGGGAATGACTATGAAAGAATTTATATCTCAACAAAAAAAGATTTCTTGGAAAGATGCAATATATTTTACTAAACAAATACTCTCGGCACTAGATCACGCCCATAGCAAAGGGGTAATTCATAGAGATGTAAAACCACAAAATATATTGCTTTTAAAAGATGGCACTATTAAGGTTACTGATTTTGGTATTGCAAGAGTTTCGAATAATGAAACTCAGACTATGACTGACCGTGCAATAGGATCAGTTCATTATATTTCGCCTGAGCAAGCTCGTGGCAGTGTAATAGATGAGAAAGCCGACATTTATTCTGTGGGTGTAGTTCTTTATGAGATGTTAACAGGTCAGCTCCCGTTTGAAGCTGATAACGCGGTTTCGGTTGCAATAATGCAGATGCAATCTCAGCCTAGAAATCCTCGTGAAATCAACCCTGATATTCCAGAGGGGTTAGAACAAATAGTTCTTAAATCTATGCAGAAAATCCCGGAGAATAGATACCCGTCAGCAAAAGCTATGATGGACGATTTGGAAAGATTTGAAGAAAATCCCGATATACATTTTGATTACGATAAATTTTATGTTCAAGATGCAACTAAGTACGTTAGTGATATTGGAAAATTAGACGATAAAAATAATAATTATGGCGATAAGTTTAATTATAAAAACGAAGAGAAAAAGAAATCTAAATTTGAAATTATTGCCGGCGGAATTGCTGCGTTGGTTGGAATTTTCGCACTTATATTTGTATTTATGACGGTGTTTAATTCTTGTGGAAATAACGCATCAAGAGATGTTGATGTTCCTGATTTAATAGGTAAGAAACTTTCTGATGTTCAGAGTAACTATAATTTTGAATGGAAAGTAGAATATGTTTATGATCCTTCAAAACCGGAGGGAGTAATAATAGATCAAGATCCTCTTCCGGGTTCAAAAAAGATTAAAGAAGGGGCTACTATTTCACTAAAAGTAAATAGCAGCGGGGTTTTAATAACAGTTCCTGCAGTAAAAGGGTTAACCGAAGATGTGGCAAAAGCTAAACTTACCAATGTCGGATTAAAGAATGAAGTAATAATGATTGTAGACGATAATACGGAACCTGGAGTTGTATGTAAGTCTGACCCTCAAGAGGGAACACAGATTACTGCCGATTCTACAGTAAGATTATATGTAAGCAAAGGACCGTCTGAAGAAAAAGTAACGGTTCCGGATGTTTTGAATAAATCGTTGTCTGCGGCTAGAAATGAGCTTTCGGCTGCCGGACTTAAAGTTGCCGATGACGTATCCAGAGAAACAAGCGACTTGCCTAAAGATACTGTTATTACTAGTAACCCTCTCCCGGGAGTTTCTGTAGAAAAGGGTTCTACAGTTAGATTAACAGTTAGCTCCGGAGTTAAAAAAGAAAAAACAGTCAACATTGCCGTTGATTTGCCTTCAAATGTTAATTACGATGTAACGCTTACGGCATATGTTGATGGTGCTTTAGAAGTTACTAAAAAAGTGAATCCGTCATACAGTGGAACTTATTCTCTTAGTTTAAAAGGCACCTCTGGTAAAAAGACTGTAATTATTAATTTAGATGGTAAAAAGTATAGAGTATATGAGGTTAATTTTGATGTTTCTTCAAATAATGTAAATAAAACGCAGTCGTATGATTTTGTTCCAAAGTCATCAAATGCTGATGACGAGAATGATGAAAGTTCTAGATATTAAATTTTATAAACGATTTGTGTATGAATAATTTTGTTATTTGTGAAAATACAGAAAAATATAGCTTTATAAATAGTAAAAAAAGTTGTATAATATAACTGAGTTAGAATGTTATTAAGAGGTGTGTGCCTTGTGGATAAGTTGGTTATATCCGGAGGGAAAAAATTAAAAGGAAAAATTTCAATAAGCGGAGCTAAAAATGCAGCTTTAGCAATACTGCCGGCTGCTGCTTTGTGCGATGGAATTTGTAGAATAGAGAATGTTCCAAATATTAGCGATATAAATCTTATGTGCCGTATTATGAGCGATATGGGCGCTGAGATTAAAATGATAAACAACAATACATTAGAAATCGATTCATCTAAGATAGTTTCTACCGTAGCCCCATACGAACTTATGAAAAATATGAGAGCATCATGTTATTTGCTTGGTGTGCTTTTGGGCAGATTTGGCGAAGCAAATATATGTTTGCCCGGGGGCTGCGATTTTGGAGTGCGCCCTGTTGACCAGCATCTTAAAGGCTTTTCGGCACTCGGGGCCGATTGTAATCTTGATGCAGGGGTAATAAATGTAAAGGCTGAAAAATTAACTGGAGCACACATTTATATGGACGTCGTTTCTGTAGGGGCCACCATAAATGTAATTTTGGCGGCAGTTAAGGCTCAAGGACTTACAGTTATAGAAAACGCTGCAAAAGAGCCACATATCGTAGATTTAGCGAACTTTTTAAACTGTATGGGTGCAGATATTACCGGAGCCGGAACAGATATTATTAAAATTAAGGGAGTTGAAAAATTCCACGGTATAAATTATTCGATAATACCTGACCAAATTGAAGCAGGCACCTATATGGCTGCCGTAACCGCTACAGGTGGAGATGTTTTAATTGAAAATGTCATTCCAAAACATTTAGAGTCTATAACCGCAAAGCTGGGAGAAATCGGTGCAAAATTAGATATAGGCGATGAGTCTATAAGAGTTATATCTGATGGAAATTTAAAAAAGTGCAATGTAAAAACTATGCCGCATCCGGGATTCCCAACAGATATGCAACCTCAGATTACTGCAATTTTGTCTTTGGCAGATGGCACAAGTTTGGTTACAGAGGCTGTATGGGATAACAGATTCCGCTATGTAGATGAACTTAGACGTTTAGGCGCAAATATTTCTGTTGATGGTCGAGTTGCAGTGGTTGAAGGCGTAAAAAAACTTGTTGGGGCATCGGTTAAAGCAACCGACTTGCGTGCCGGTGCAGCAATGATTATTGCTGGGCTTGCCGCTGAGGGTACTACTGTAATAGAAAAAATCCACCATATAGAACGTGGATATGAAGATTTGATTGAAAAACTTTCCGGTATAGGCGCAGATATAAAAAAGATAAGTTGTGAAGAAGTAGAGGCTAATTCTTCTGTAAGCTAAAAAAGGCGGGTTATTTTAGTAGTATGATTAGAGTGTGTCCGTTATTTAGTGGTAGTAGTGGCAATAGCACTTATGTAGGGATTTCTGAATCTGAGGGCTTTTTAGTAGATGTTGGTAAAAGTACTAAGCAAATTGAGAAATCTCTTTTAAACAATAATATCGATATAAACAACATTAAAGGATTGTTTATTACACATGAGCACTCAGACCACGTTGCAGGTTTGAGAGTTTTTTCGGCTAAGTATGGTATTAAGATTTATGCATCAGAGGGGACAGTTGGCGCTTTAAAATCTAAAGGTATAATTGGCGAATCTCAGGAATTTGAAATAATGGATTCTAGTGGTAAAGATTTAGAGATTGCTTTTGTTAGACCCTTTTCTACTTCTCATGATTGTACAGAAGGTTGCGGATATTCTTTTACAACTAAATCTGGTCAAAAAATTTCTGTTTGTACAGACTTAGGTTATTTGTCTGATAGTGTTAAAGAAGTAATTTATGGTTCGGAGTCAATAGTTATAGAGTCGAATCATGATGTTGATATGTTGAAAAACGGTCCGTATCCTTATTATTTAAAAAGAAGAATACTTTCAGATAAAGGGCATCTTTCTAACGATATGTGTTCGGATTTTTTGCCGGACCTTATAAATCGTGGAACAAAAAATATAATACTGGCTCATTTAAGCCAACATAATAATACACCGGATTTAGCATATCAAACAGCAATTTGTTCTTTAAGTCAAAAGGGGATAAAAGAAAAAAAGGACTTTAACCTGTTCGTTGCGCCAAAAATAAATGAAAATTCGGTTGACGTTGTATATTGATTATTACTTTGCTGCTATTGATTCTTTTGTGTTTGAAAAATAAACAATAGCGCCCAAAACTATGTTTAAATAGAAAGTTATTAATCTACAAACTACCATAGCGGCAGCTATTTCGCCGGTCGGAAATATTTCAATAAACATTTTCAAAAACAGTTTTTCGGACGTTCCCGCACCTCCGGGTATGGGTGTGAAAGATGATATAGTGTTTGCTACGCATTGGTTTGTTATTATCTCCATTATCGGAAATGATGGGTGATATAGTGCTTTGAATATAAAAAATGGTATTGAGAATATAGTTAATATTTGTATAGAGCTGTAAATATATAGTTTTATTATTAGTTTTTTAGATTTAAATATATCGGAAATATTCGAATTAAATTTTTTGATTTTTGAATTGAATTTTTCAAATGCCGATTTTTTTGATTTTACTATTTTTATAAAATACAAAAAATTTATTATAAAAGAAGCTGCTTTTAGTAGCGCTTTTTTATTGACTAAAAATAATATTAAAAGCACGCTAGAAATAGTCTGAAATAAAATCCCTACTATTAAGAGAGTATACACATCAGACGTTTTTTTGTAGCATCCAAAAAAATACGCTGCCGCGAATATCAAAGACCAAAAAGAAAGAGCGGATTGATATATAATTAATTTTATAGATGTTATTAAAGTTGCGTCGCTTTTTGAAATTTTGGCTTTGCAAAGTTCTAAAATTTGTGCGGGTTGACCTCCAATATTCATCGGGGTGATTGCTGAAAAATATTGACCTATTATTGCCGACCTGTATGAAACGGATTTTTTAATTGGTTTTTTGATTATAAATTTTGATATGTCATATATAACTGCACTTTCAAAGATTAACGAACATATCATTAAAACAATTCCCATAATAATCCAGAGCAAATTCATTGATAAAATGATGTTTGTTGTTTTTTCTATGTTACTTTGAGCAAATAGATATATTAATATGCTAAAAGATAAAATTATAAAAAACCAATTTATTGTTTTTTTAATTGTTTTATTATTACTTTTTATATACTTTCTTACTCTAAACAAAATACACTTCTTCATGTAAAATATTTTTACCGAAGAAGTGTTTAAATATTAAATTTTATTTTTTTTATTTATCTTTTTAGGCTGATGTATAGGGTATGGAACACCTGGAGCATTATCGTTATTATCAAATTCAAATTTTTTGTCTGTAAAGTAATTTATTGAGCGTTTAGCGTTATTTAAATTTTCCATAATTCCAGAGAAATTCATAGCTTTTGTATGCAACATCAAAATATAGTAATAAGTTACTATTTTAGTTTTTTGTGCGTAAACCCAAAAATGATTGTTGTAATCTTTAAAAGCGCTTTCTTTCTCAAGAAAATTTCTTATTATGCCTAAAGAGCGTATATAGTCATTGACTTTTTGGGCATCTATAGAGTGGAGTATGCTTTTATCACGGCTTGTATAATTGTAAAGGGCTTTGCCTACTAAAATTATTTTATCGGCAAAATAAAATAATTTTGGAGAGGTTGCAACGTCCTCAAAATACATGTTGTCAAATTTTAGATTATTATCAAAAAATATTTCTCTTTTAACCAATTTATTCCAAACAAAATAATGTATGCCCATGTCTAAGATTAGCTTTCTTAGGGCTTTAGTTTTTGAATAAATTCCGGGTAGCGTATTAAATGGCATATATATTTTTAAATTTTTATCCGGAAAATACATGTTAAAATTGCAACAAGCTATGTCGGCGTTAGATTCTACTGCGGCATTATACAAAGATTCTAAAAATTCCGGTTCCAAATAGTCATCGCTGTCCATAAATCCTATATAATTGCCCTTGCATATTTTTAGTGCGGTATTTCTTGCTTCTCCGGGACCTTTATTATTTTGTTTTAAAAGTATGAAGTTATCATTTTCATTGCAATATTTTTCGCATATTTTTAAACTTTCATCAGTTGACCCGTCGTCTACTAATATTGCTTCAAAATTTTTAAATGTCTGATTTTTGACCGACTCTAAGGCACGAGAAAGAAATTTTTCCACATTATAGACAGGTATTATTAGGCTTATTTCTGGGGTTTCCATTTTATTACAGACTCAACTCCTTTAAACTTTAAATTTTTTCAAGTATTTCTTTTGTTTCGGAAAACTTACCCAAATTTGCAAACGGTGCAAAAATGATTATGTTCATGAAATAAGTTATAATTCTCCAAAGCAAAATTGCCGATTTTATTGTGTTTTCTGTAAAGAAGTTGCTAAATAGCAGACCAAAACTTCCTTCAGCTGCACCTGACCCACCAGGCAACGGCATAAATGATGATATGAGTGTAACTAAAGCTTGACCACTTATAATGTCAAGAGGGTTGGCACCGAAAAATCCGAAAGCACGATAAACGGTATAAGGGATTATAAATATACAAGTTAGCTGAGCAGCTGTTAATGAAAGTACAATCATAAGCAATTTTTTATCTTTATAAAGTCTAGAGTTGCTTTCATGGAAGAAATTTAACTGAGACTCTATTTTTTCTGATATTTTTTCAGGATTTTTAATAAGTCTCATTTTTGATAGAAGATTAAACCCTCCATGAATTATTTTTGAAGTAAGCTTTCTGTTAAAAGAGCATAAATAAACTGCAGATATTATTACTACGTGTGCTATAAATCCAAATAAAGCTAAACTTACTGCCGCGTTGTTAGATAAAACATCAATGTTCATAATACAAGCGAAACTATATATCGTCATTACTGTTTGGTATATTACAAATTTTTGTAATAGTGATGATGATGCTATGCCTGTATCTAATTTTTGCTTTTTCATACAGTAAAGTTGTGCGGGCTGCCCGCCTACTGCGCCCGGCGTTATTACACTGAAAAATTGCCCAACGGCCGTTGTTTTTAATGATTGAGCAAATGTGTATTTTTTGCTGTAATTGTTAGCTATTCTAAATAAAACATACGCATCTATTAAAACGTTTAAAAGTTGAAAAGCTATGCCTAAAAGAATCCATTCCCATTTAAATGTGGAAATATTATCTGCAAGGTCTTTTAACCCGTTTTCAGATGTTAATAAATATATAAATAAAAATACAGGTATAGCTAGGGAAATTATATTAAATAAAATTTTAAAATCTGTCTTTTTTTTCATTATTCCCTCCTGGTGCTATATGCAACACTTATTTTAATCTTATTTTTTGTATTTTTAGTATGGCAAGTAAATTTTTTATAACAAATTATATATAACTATAGAATAACTTCATTTAAAGTAAAGGTCAAGTTAAAAAGCATATGTATTAATTAAAATGTCACAAATCGGCCCTTAAGAATAATATGGCAAATATAAGCCTAATTTTTATTAGTATGCAGGGGTGAATTATAGTTGCCAAAATTAGTGATAGAAGGACTTAGGCGTTTAAAAGGAGAAGTTAATATTCAAGGCTCAAAAAATAGCGTTTTGCCTATATTAGCTGCAACAATATTAACAGACGGAGAGTGCATAATACATAATTGCCCTAATATTTCAGACGTAGATGCTACTGTTCAAATATTAAATTATTTAGGTTGTAAAATTACACGTAATGGAGGTACAATATTAGTAGATTCTTCAAATGCTTTAAAAAATTGTATCCCGGATTTCTTGATGAGAAAAATGAGATCCTCGATAATATTTTTAGGAGCTTTAATTTCATCGGTTGGCGGTGCAAAACTCTCATTCCCCGGCGGCTGTGAACTTGGTCCAAGGCCTATTGATTTGCATATAGATGGGTTAAGACAGCTTGGCCTTAAAATCAGTGAGGGGCATGGAGTTCTTGAATGTGATGCGTATGGGGGATTGGAGGGAGCTAATATTGCATTCTCGTTCCCAAGCGTTGGTGCTACCGAGAATTTAATTTTAGCCGCCGTAAAAGCCCATGGCACCACTGTACTTACTAACACCGCTAAAGAGCCAGAAATAATGGATTTGATAAATTTTTTAAAAAAATGCGGTGCTAAGATTCAGTGTAATGGAGATGGAACCATAGTAATAGAAGGGGTAAAGAAGCTTTATCCTGCAGAGCATACGGTCATACCGGATAGAATAGTAGCAATTACATATATGTCAGCTGCAGCAATAACTGCAGGCGAACTTATAATAAATGATGTTGTATATGATACTATAAATTCTGCGGTACCGATTTTTGAAGAATCCGGTTGTATAGTTGAAAAATTGAGTAATACGAAAATTAAAATAATAGCGCCTTCAAGACCATATTTTAATCGTTTAATAAGGACTATGCCGTATCCCGGATTTCCAACTGATGCCCAAGCGCCGGTTATGGCTATGGCTTCGATTGCAGACGGAACAAGTGTATTTGTTGAAAATATTTTTTCAAACAGGTATAAACATGTTGGAGAGCTTTTGAGGCTGGGAGCAGATATTAAAGTTGAAGATCGTGTTGCAGTAGTAGAGGGTGTTAAAAGGCTATCCGGCGCAGATGTTGCCGCATCTGATTTACGCGGAGCCGCTGCATTGGTAGTAGCAGGTCTTGGAGCTGATGGCATTACAAAAATTTCTGGACTAAAATATATTGACAGAGGCTATGAAAATTTAGAAAATATATTAAACGGGGTTGGAGCATCAATAAAAAGGGTGTGAATAAAATTATGGACTATATAAAAGCACGTAAAAAGAAGAAATCTTCCAGGTTGCTTACACGTAGAGCAAGGGCTAAAAGAAGAAAAATTAAATTAAAACTCTTTTTCAAAAGGAGTTCAATCATACTTTTTATTTTAGGTATTATTTCATTAATCGGATTTGGATTTTACTTTTTGGCAAATAAGGTTTTTTCTATAAAAGATATTACTTTTGAGGGTAATACTATATATACTGACGGGGAAGTTTTAGATAAATCCGGGCTGAAAATTGGCAACAGTATGATTTTCCTAGATAGTGCCAAAGTTGAAAATGATATATATAAATCATTCGGAAAAATTGATGACGTTAAAGTTAATAAGATATATCCGAATAGTTTAAAGATAGACATAAAAGTTGCAGAACCTAAAATGTGTGTTCATCGTGATGATGGCTTTTATATTATTAGTGAGGGTAACAGAGTTATAGAGATTGTTGATGAGCAGCCTTCTGAAATTTTAAACGTTGCCGGTATTGACCTCACGGCGGATAGTTCAGGGAGAGTTACATATAAAGATGAGAAGGCTCACGATGTTTTGGATAAAGTTATAGCAGGTATTTCAAAAATTGGTTTGTCTAATGTTAAATCTGTAGATGTGTCAAACCCTACTAATATAAAAGCTAATTATGACAATCGTATAGATATTATTTTTGGTAGTGAAGAAGAGCTTGATTACAAAATGGTTACTCTTAAAGAAATAATTAATAATAAGATAAATTTAGGCGAAAAAGGCACGTTGGATCTTAGAGATTTATCGCATGAAAACAAATCTTATTTTGTGCCAAAAACCTAATATAATAAATATATATAAAAAGTCCCGTCTTGCAAGAAAGCAAAACGGGATTAATTAGTTCAAATTAAAAGAGTGAATCGATAAGCCGAGTTTTGTCGTGAGTAATCATCTATCTTGGCCAAGCGTTGCCGCACTGGCTCACTGCCACCATTAAAGGGACGCCGAGCAGGCGTGTATCCCAATACCAAACAGGTGTTGCTCCAACTAGGGTTTACATGGCTATTCAGTCTCCTGAATACCGGTGAGCTCTTACCTCGCCTTTCCATCCTTACCTGAAAAATCGGGCGGTATATTTCTGTTGCACTATCCCTGAGGTCGCCCTCGGCGGTCGTTAACCGTTAGTCTGCTCTGTGGAGCTCGGACTTTCCTCATGCAATATTTGCACGCGATTACTTAATTCACTCCGTACGCATATTTTATCAAAAATTCGTATGTTAGTCAATATAAATAGCCATCCGCTTTTTAATTGAATTCCGGAGTGCTAACCAATTTTATTTTTTGTTTATCGCAGTTTTCAAATGCATTTCTAAAATTCAAATTCCCGAATTGCATATTTTCGCATATTTCGCTCATGGGCACTAATACAAATCCTCTTTCAAACATTCTTGGGTGGGGGAGTACTAAATTCTTTTTGTTTTGAACTTCGTTATCATATAATAGTAAGTCTATATCTATTGTACGTGAGCAAAATCTGTGAGTCCTTTTTCTTCCCATTGCGGATTCTATACCAAGTAAGCCGCCAAGGAGCATTTCAGAGCTTAGATCAGTAGAAACTTTTACGCAACAATTTATATAGTTTTCTTGTTCTTCTTGCACGCCGAAAGGTTCTGTTTCATAAAAGTTTGAGGCCCTAATTATTTTTGTTTGACAAAGAGAATTTATTGCCTTTAAAGCATCGTTTAAGTTTTTTACTCTGTCGCCTAAATTGCTACCGAGCGATAATATAGCTTCAGCCACAAAAATCATCTCTTTTTCTTGAAATTTTTATTGCTACATATTCGAAATCAGCATTAATCGGTGCTTCCGGTTTTTTTACAGTAAGGTCTATTTTTATAACTTTTTCAAAGGTATTAAAAATATGTTCTACAGTTTGTTCTGCAACTTTTTCTAATAAATTGTACGGATTTTTTGTGAATACTTTTGTTATTTCTGAAATTACCTCTGAATAATTAACGGCATCTTTTATATTATCGGTGTGATATGCTTTTAGCTTTTCGGTTTCTAGTTCAGCGTCAAGAATAAAGTTTTGACCATTTAATTTTTCTTCTTGGTGTACTCCGTGGTAGGCAAAAACTTTTAAATTTTTGATTATAATTTTATTCACTTTAATCCCTCATTTTTTAATTAGATTATCATAAACTCTTGCAGCGCATACAGCTTGTTTGACGTCATGCACTCTTAATATATTAGCACCAACGGTTTGCGCAATTGTATTAAGAGCGATTGTCCCATAAAGAGTTTCTTCTTTGCCATCTTCTTCGCATAAATTTTTAACAGTTCTTTTGTGAGATATCCCTATAAGCAAAGCGTTATCTGATATCTTGCTGTTTTTAAGATTTTTTAATATTTCGCAGTCTTGCTCTCTGGTTTTGTTAAAACCTATACCGGGGTCAAAGCAGAGTGCGGAGGTCGGTAGATTGTTTTCTTGAGCAGAAATTAATTTATCATAAAAAAACTCTTTTGGAGTTTTTTTGGTTTTATTGTGTGTTTCTATTAAGCCGCAAGAATGCTTTGCTGCAATTTTTATCATTTCATTGTCTGGATCTCCGGAAACATCATTTATTATTTCTATTCCATATTCTAACGCTTTTATTATAACCCTGGGATAAAAAGTATCTATTGATATGGGTATTCTTAATTTTCCGGATAGCTTTTTTAACGTAGGGGAGAGTCTTGCCCATTCTTCTTCAGGAGATATAATTTTATATCCCGGCTTTGTTGATTGGGCACCAATGTCTATAATATCTGCTCCGCTATTCTCGATTTCAAGAGCATGATTTAATGCCGACGAAGGGTCGTTATATTTACCCCCATCAAAAAAAGAATCAGGTGTTAGATTGAGTATTCCCATTATATATGTTTTTTTCTCTAGGTCTAGAATACGTTTTCCGAATTTCCAAATAGCCATTTTATATATCGCCCCGTTTTATAGTGGTTCTTGTTGTAGATTCTCTGGATTTTACACCTCTGCCGGTCATACATGTATGTGTGCATTCAAGTGTTACTTCAACGCCAAACGGAGAAAGATTTTCCCAAATATAATCAGCTATTTCTGCGGTTAATTTTTCTTGAATTTGAGGTTTTTTAGAAAAATGGTCCACTATTCTTGCAAATTTCGACAGACCCAATACGCATTTATTTTTTGGTTTATATTTTATTGATGCTTTTCCAAAAAAAGGCATAATATGATGTTCGCAAACGGAAAACACGGGGATATCGTTTACTTCAACAATTTCATTATATACTTTTGGCTCGTAGAATTCTTTTATAAGATTAGGTTCTTTGTTGTCTAAGCCCCCAAATAGTTCTTCACAAGCTTTTGCGACTCTTTTTGGAGTATCTTTTAATCCTTCTCGTTCAGGAGATTCGCCTATTGCTATTAAAAACTCATAAGTTAATTTTTCTATTTTATTTTTGTCTACCATTGCATTCCTCTTATTTGTAATAAATTATTTTTATTGCTAAAGCGTTTTGACCTTCAATTTTGTAACTTTTGCAGCCAATGCTTTTTACTCCATTTTCTGCTAAGTTTTTATTTGCTTTTTGAACATGGTCAAATATAACTTTGCTATTTTTTGAACAAAGATATTTTCCGGCTGATTCTACAGTAACACCATTTGAAAATGAAAGATAGAATATATTATCGTCGCTTGGTTTTAAAGATGCTATTTTTTTAGGTATTTTGTCATTTTTTAAATCTTCTTTACTGGTTATTTTTAACGCATTACGTTCAATATAATTAAATTCTTTAGAATTGCATTTTGGAATAAAATAGTTGTAATTAAAAGAATCGCTTTTTTCTTCTTGGTACAAAGGGGAAATCACATGAGTTTTTTCAATCATGTTATCATTTAAGTTAAAATAACTATATCGGGTAAGTTTATCGTCACCATTATTAGTAATATCTAAATGGTACCAATTACCATTTATTTTTATAATGTTCCACAAGTGATGTATATTGTTGTATTTTGATTCTTTTGCATCACCTAATATTGTATAGCATTCTATGCCCATACCGCAAAATAGTATTTGTGCGGCTTTTGAGTATCCGTCGCATACCGCCTTATTGTCTACTATGCACGCATATGAAGTGTGCGCGGGGTGTTCCGTTGTTTTTCCCGGTTTTGTTGAATCGTGATCATATTTGCAGTTATTTACCATATAGTTGTTTATAAAAATTTCTTTTTCGTATTCTGATGTGTTTTTTGGCACAGAAGATAATATTTTGTTTACTTTTTCGTTAAGTTTTTTAAGCGAAGACTTTTGTTCATCGTTTGATAATTTCGAAAACAAATATATTTTGTATTTATAAGTGTCGTCAAGGTTGTAAGTTATATTTTCAGAGAGCCAAAACATATCAGGGTTGTCCGCCAATACAGCACGCAATGCTTTTATTAAGGATATAGAATCTACCTTTATGTCTTCGTCCTCTACGGTTATTGGTTCGAATTGGTATAAATTTTCAAAACGGCTATTTGACTCTTCAGAGTCCTTATTCGAATCTTCAGACGTATTATTTTTTGGATATCCTTTTTTTTCTGAAATTTTATCTGCATTATTTTTTATCAGCATATAAAAAATACGTTCGTTATCGTTTTTTAGACTTTTGTATCCATAACATGGGTGTATGGCTTTGCCGGTATTAATTTCTAAAAATGTTTTTTCTTTTTCGGGATCATATTTAGAAATATCATATTTTTTCTCCTGTTTGGATTGGCTTGATTGACCCCAATTGCCATATAAATTTGCTGATTGATGGTTGATTGGTAATAATAATTTTATTACTAGTAATGCAATAGTTGATATTATAAATATCGGTGCCAATAATAATATAATTTTTTCAATCCATTTTTTCTTTGACATCGTTTGTTTTATTTTTCCCTTTCTTTATTTTCAATTTTAATTTTGCTTTTTTAAACGTAAATTTGTTTATTGCCATAGCCACCACTATGCCGAGTATTGTATCGCAAATTCTTTGTATTACGTACGTTAATGTGCAGTTTGCGCTTGCGCTTGCGCCTGACCTTGAAAGTATAACAATTATAACAACGCATCCTATCGAAACAGCCGATTTACGATTAATTAAATTGCATGTGTAAACAACCGCTAATATTCCGAGTGGCAAAACCAATATTCTTAACCAGTCGCAGTAAGGTAGTGAACGTATAGATTCTAGAGCAAGATAGCCATACGTGCCTCCTATTATAGTGCCTATAAACCTATGTAAGCCGGTGTCGAACGTTTGCTCATATGTTTGTTCCATGCATATTACTGCGGCGATACACGCACAAAATATATCTTCGTGATGTAAGAATGTGGCCACAAGGGCACAGATCGCCACTGCAATAGCAGTTTTTGTTGCACGCAAACCCAGTCTGTAGTTTTTATTAAAAATCACGATATATGTCGAACGTATGTATATTAATTTACGTTCCTGCTCCTATTCTTATAAAAATTTAATAAGTTACGATATTACTATTATAACATATATTCTAGATTATTTGAATACATACGGAAAAGGATCATAAATTATCTTATTATTGGTTGTATCTGAATATTATTAAGTGCAGTTTTTATGGTTTCAGGTATCAGATTAAAGTGTGACACAAGTGAGTTTGGCTTTTTTTCGGGGTCATCTTGACTAACTGGAACAAAAAACAAATTTTTTGTATTTAGAGCTTTACCCAGATTTTGTGCCGAAGCTCCAAGTGCATCGTTTGAAGCCAGTGCGATAATAACAGGCTTTTTGACTCTTAATTGTGATTTTACTGCCATAGTGACAGGCGTATCAGTTATTGCATGGCATATTTTTGCTAGGGTGTTGCCGGTGCATGGTGCAACTACTACTATATCTGCTAGATTTTGTGGGCCTATAGGTTCAGCGGTGGTTATTTCATGAATAATATCCTTTCCGCTAATTTTTTTAACCTGATTTATAAAGTCATCAGCCTTCCCGAATTTAGTGTTTAGGTTGAAAACGTTGAATGACATTATAGGCAAAATGTTATACCCGGATTCTTTCAATTTTTTCATTTCATCAATTGCTTTTTGTAGTGTGCAAAAAGACCCGGTCATTGCAAAAGCTATGGTTGTTTTATTCATAAATTTTCCTCCTTTATTATTTGAAATATTGTTTTAAAAATGATTTCCGCAGCAGAACCAGGGAAGTATTTCCCGGGTATACCTAGCGCATGAATGAATTTTATACCCAGATTTTTTGCGGCTGCTGCATCTACTCCTCCGGGAGATGATGCAAGGTCAATTATGGTGCAATTTTTGTTGCATTTTTTTAGCGTAGACTCGTCAAATATTAGACTTGGAACAGTGTTGAATATAACATCATACTCAATATTTTCTGTGCTGTTTTTGATGTTTGTGGGGGTGTATCCTAATGATTTAATCCATGCCAAATCATAGGTTTTTCTTGCGCTTATGGTCACATCGCTTTCAAAGCTTTTTAATCTTTTTGCCAGCACTTTACCGATTCTTCCAAATCCGGTAATAAGGCATCTTTTTTTAAAAAGAGTTTTTCCCGTTTCTTTGTTGGCAATCATAATTGCTCCCTCGGCTGTAGGGACGGCGTTTAAAATCATAAAATCTTCTCTTGAGGAGTAGCTATATGTTTTTATATTTTTGTTTTTAAAGTTTTTTGGAGTGTCACCAAAAACAACTTTATTGTTGTCTATTTTTTCGAATACGTTATCTAAACTTATAATTTGACTGGAAAAGGGAGCGTTTAATTTTATTCTGTCACGGCTGAGTGGTACCGGTAAAATTATGTATGTGGAGTTGGATATTAATTGTTCTAGCGAACAAGTTTGAGGAATTTGCATATTACTTTCTTGTAGTTTTTCAAATCCGCATAAATAAACCTTATAACCTGAAGAAATCAGTTTTTTAGCAAGGTGAATTTGGCGGAGATCTCCTCCGATTATTCCAAAGTTTTTGTTTTTTTGCATAAATAACACTTCCTTTTGTTTTGAGATTATAGTATGATGAGATGCATGAATTGGTGAATTCGTAATATAGTGAGTTTAAGGTGGCGTGATTATTGAATTATCTTAATTTATCTAAAGAAGAATGTTCCATAGCTTATGACGAGGTTTTAAAAGAATACAATTTGTTCAAATCAAAAGGATTAAAATTAGATATGTCTCGTGGTAAACCTTCGCCTGAGCAACTAGATTTGTCTTTAGAGATGATGGACGTTTTAAATAGCAAAAGCGATTTTAAATCTGAACAAGTTGTGGATTGTAGAAATTACGGGAATTGCTATGGGATACTTGAAATCAAGGAGTTTATTTCAAGTTTAACCGGTATTAATCCCGAAGAAATTATAGTTGGTGGAAATTCTAGTCTTAGCATGATGTTTGATGCTATATCACATTATATGCTTAAAGGGTCTTTAGGGTTTGCGCCTTGGGCTAAACAAGGCAAAATAAAATTTTTGTGTCCTGCCCCCGGTTATGATAGACACTTTTCCATCTCAGAATACTTTGGTATGGAAATGATTACTGTTCCGATGACTCCCGAAGGCCCAGATATGGATTTTGTTGAAAAAATCGTGTCTGATGACGAGAGTGTTAAAGGAATTTGGTGCGTGCCTAAATATTCCAACCCGCAAGGAATTACATATTCTAATGAAACTGTTAAACGTCTGGCCAATCTAAAACCGGCAGCAAAAGATTTTAAAATTATTTGGGATAATGCTTATTTTATACATAGTCTTTGCGATGATGATGCCTCGATATTAAATATAATAGATGAGTGTAAAAAATGTGGTAACGAAAATATGCCGATAGTTTTTTTATCCACTTCAAAAATAACTTTTCCGGGCGACGGAGTTGCCTTTATGGCGTGCAGTGGAGAAAACTTGCAAGCCATGAAAAAAATGTATTCGGTAAAAACCGTAGGATTTGATAAAGTAAATCAACTTAGGCATTTAAGGTTTTTAAAAGATAAAAAAACTATTCTGGAGCATATGAAAAAACATAGAAAAATTTTAAAACCCAAGTTTGATTTAGTAGTAAATAAGCTTAAATCAGAGTTTAAAGATAATCCCATAGTCACGTGGACCGAACCTAAAGGCGGGTATTTTGTTAGTACGCAAACTTATCCGGGGCTTGCAAAAGAGGTCGTTCGGCTCTGTAAAGAAGCAGGAGTTAAATTGACTAAAGCCGGTGCCGCCTTCCCTTACGGAAAAGATCCACAAGACTCAAATATAAGAATCGCACCAACGTATCCTTCTTTATCAGAACTCGAGTTAGCTATGAATTTGTTTTGCATTTGTGTAAAATTAGCATTTTTAAAATACAAATTAGGAGGTTGTTGATTCAATGTTTAGGTGTAAAAAGATAATTAAGATTGGTTTTTTTGCTTTTGCTTTGTCGATTTTTGTCGCAGGTTCTGTAAAAGCAAATGGAATTTTTCCCAATGAAGATTACTATGTACCTGAGTGTATGGATATGGTTTTGGTTCCATACGCAAAAGCTTTCGATTTTAGAGAATGGTCCTCGGACAACCCCTCTGTAGTATCGGTTGACCCTTATGGAGTAATTCATACGGCATCACGTGGTAGAGCGCAGATAAAAGCGGTAGATAAAACAGATGGCTCTGTTTCTACTTGTTATGTTAATGTAACTGAGCCTGAAATGTTGCGCAATGCTTATGTTTCAAGAAGTTCTGTAAGGATTAATGACAGTTTTGAAAATTGCGCCATAACACATAAAGATGTTCAGGAAGTTCGTTTTAGAGTTCAGGGAAGCGATTATTCTAGAGAACATTATTGTACAGGTAGTTCCGAAAGAACATTCTGTAAAGTTTGGAAGTCATCTTTTGGAATAGATAAAGCCGGAGATTTTGAAATATTTGTTGATTGCAAAGTTGGCGGTGATTGGAAAAATAATTTAAAAACTCTACGTGTAAATGTTAATAATACATATGATAGTTCACCTGTTAATCTTAATGAGAAACACGTAAGTTCACAATTATCAGATTTTATTTCATCGTGTGAAGGCTCACGCTCAACCGTTTACGCTGATGCAGGCAAAAATTTGACCATAGGTTGCGGTAAAAAATTATACTTTGGCGAGTTATTTTATAACAATTTGTGTTATGAAGAAATTCAAGCCTACTTTATGCAAAGCGTAGATAATGGCAGTTATGCTCGTGCAGTTAATAGATTCTTGAGAGATAACGGCATTAAGTATAGTCAGAATCAGTTTGATAGTCTTGTAAGTTTTTCGTTCAATTTAGGCACCGGTTGGATTAACAGTGGCAGTGATTTAAAAGATATTATTTTAAGTACGTGTTCAGGCGGCGGAGGCGAATTAAAGGGTAGAGTTACTGCTGATGATGCTCTTAGATTAAGAGAAAGCCCAAACACAAGTTCCGCAAAGCTTAGAATCATGCCACGAGGCGCAGTAGTTAAGGTTTTGAGTTCTGAAAAAATCGACGGGTCTTGGTATATAGTTGAATATGGTGGAGCTACAGGATATTGCTCCAGCGAATTTTTAAGTGTTTGGCAAGAAGGTTCGTCAGAGGAGAAGAGTCTAAATAATATAGACAGAGAAAGATTTAAAAACGAATTTCTTTTATATCATCACGTTAATAGAAAATGCTCATCAGGTCTTTTATCACGCCGTATGCAAGAGCTAGATATATTCTTTAATTCAAATTATTCAGGATTCGATTATAGATATTATCAAAAAGGAGCATATGCTTGGCCGGAATGTGCAAGAATAAATTTATAACAGCATAATATTCGATTAAAAAACAGACGTTCATTTGACTAATAAATGAGCGTCTGTATGTTTTTGTGGAGTAAAAATTTATATGCTTTTTATATACTCTAAAAGGTCTTCAAAGTTTCCTTTATTGTATTGACTAATATCTTTGTTTTCTTTGTTCGCTATGTTGTCTGTCAGCAGGAAGACTTGCATGCCGGTTTTTTCGGCCACCATATCTTCGGTCACGTCGTTTCCTACCATAAGGCATTGATTAGTAGGAACACCTAGCCGTTTTGCAACTTCGGCATAATATTCAGGATTTGGTTTGCAATATCCTATATTTTCATAAGTTGTGTAAATTTCAAAGTCTGATGGTTTGAATCCTGCCCATCTTATTCTGGAAACGGTTGCAACTTTCGGAAAAACAGGATTTGTTGCTAATGCGATATTATATCCCATATTTTTAATCTGATATACCACTTTAGGTATAATAGGATTAGTTCCGCAAAGTTCTTTAATTTTAGAAAATTCGTTGGAATAAAATTCGTCAAAAATTTTTCTGTCGGATACTACTCTGGGGCCATAAATTTCTTCAAATTTTTTCCAAAAAGCGGTTTCGTTATTTGTAAGACCGTTATTTTTTACCATTTCTTTTGTTGCAATCCAAACGTTTTGTGCTATGGTTTGTGGGTCGTATCCGTGAGATGCCATTTTTTCCGCTAAAAGTTTAAAATATCCTTTTATAAAATTTTCTTGATTCATAGGTAGAAGTGTTCCGTCAAGGTCGAATAATATCGTTGTGATTTTCAAGATTATACCCCTTTTGTTATTTGTTTTTGCGAACTGATTATAACACGTATTGAACTTTTGGGTCAATAAATAGTTGAGTTTTTGTATATTTTAAAATGCTTTATGTGGGGGAGTATGATTTTTTCAACATATTAATATTATTTTATAGTGTGATATTTATAATATTTTGTAAATCTGTTTTAAGCGGGGGAATGCATATGAATAATACTTTTGGTAACCTTAATTATTTGCCGGACTTTAATATGCAGGAGCGTGAAATAAAAAAGATATGCTTTAATTATAGATTTGTAAATTGTTTTGAAATAGGTAGGAGCGTTTGTAATAGAAAAATTTTAGCGCTTCATGTTGGTAATAAAAAAAGCAAAGCTTTGTGGATTGGCGCGCACCACGGACTGGAATGGATTACAACTCTTGTAATTTTAAAATTTTTTGGTGAGATATGTGAGAAGATAAGATTGCACAGAAAAATTTATGGAATTGACGTTTTAGAGTGCCTGAGATTGCGAGGGCTTACTGTTATTCCGTGTTTAAACCCTGACGGAGTAGAAATTTCACTCAAAGGATTTAAATCAGCAGGTAAAGAATATATGAATTTAAAAAAATTCATCCCGCAAACAGCCAAAATATGGCAATCCAATGCTCACGGAGTGGACCTGAATCATAATTACAACGCAGACTGGGAAGCTTTGCATGAGCTTGAAATAAAAAATAAAATTCTTAACCCTTCTCATACTCGGTACGGAGGAATAAAACCGGAAAGCGAGCCGGAAACAGTTGCTATTTGTAATTTGTGCAGGCGTGAGCGGTTTGAGTATGCAATGGCATTCCATAGTCAGGGTGAGGAGGTTTATTGGAATTATGATGGTGAAGCGCCATTATTTGCAGAGAAGTTTGCAAAAGTATTTGCCATTAGCTCGGGCTATTCGCTTAGCGCTCCTGAGGGATTAGCCGTTGGCGGAGGTTTTAAGGATTGGTTTATAAAAAAATTTCATCGTCCGGCATTTACAATAGAGGTTGGGAAGGGCAAAAACCCTTTGCCTATTGAAGATTTCCCTAAAATTTATAAAAAAGTAGAAAAATCTCTTTATATCGGCGCTCTTGTGCGATTTTAATCATCATGTGACAGTTGAATAAAGCCGTTTTATGTGTTAGAATTTTCTTTAGAAAATAAAATTTGCAATAGTGTGATTTGGAGGACATCCTATAGATGAATCAAGGGTATAAATCTTACTTAAAATGGCTAAAAAATGTAAAAGATAAAGAAATCTTAAAAGAGCTACAAGATATAGAAAATAATTTTGAAGAGATAGAAGATAGATTTTCACAAGAAATAGAATTCGGAACAGCAGGTATTAGGGGCATAATGCAGTGCGGGACAAATCGAATTAATGTACATGTTGTAAGAAAAGTAACGCAGGGGCTTGCTGATTATTTGAATTCTAAATCGAAGACTCCGTCGGTTTCTATTTCGTTTGATTCCAGAAATAAATCTGAGTTTTTTGCTCGTGAAACCGCTGCGGTTTTAGCGGCAAATGGTATAAAAGTTTTTATTACAAAAGAACTTTCTCCTACGCCGTTTTTGTCATACTGCGTAAGAACTTTGCATAATGATGCAGGTATAATGATAACCGCCAGTCATAACACGGCAGAGTATAATGGTTATAAGTGCTATGGACCCGACGGTGCCCAGATGGACGAGATTTTTGCAAATAAGGTATACGATTACATTAAAAAAGTTGATATGTTTGACGATGTTAAATATATAGATTTTTCTCTGGCAAAAGAAAAGGGCTTTATTGAATTTGTTAATGAAGATATTTATAAAAATTATATAGAAAAGGTTTTAGAGCAAAGAGTAAATAATAATTCATTAAAAAACTTAAACATTGTTTATACTCCGCTAAATGGCACAGGAAATGCGTTTATAAAAGATGTTTTTTCCAGGTGTGATGCCAAAAGTTTTTCTGTTGTTAAATCTCAGGAAATGCCTGACGGAAATTTTACTACGTGCCATTATCCAAATCCGGAACTTAAAAATGCATTTGTAGAAGCGTTAAAAGTTGCAAATGAGCATAGTTCAGATATAATTCTTGCTACAGATCCGGACGCCGATAGACTTGGCGTCTGCGTCAAACATGATGGCGATTATCAGATTTTGACAGGAAACCAAATAGGAATTTTGCTTCTTGAATACATATTAAAAACCAAGTTTGAAAAAGGTATTTTGCCAGATGGTGCGGTAGTAGTCAAGAGTATGGTTAGCAGCTGCGGTGCTGATGTTATTGCCGCTAATTACGGGTGTACGGTAAAAAATGTTTTTACCGGTTTTAAAAATATAGCAAAAGAAATTTTAAACCTCGAAAAATCTAATGAACTCAAAAAATATGTATTCGGGTTTGAGGAAAGCAATGGATATTTAGCCGGTACATACGTGCGTGATAAAGATGCCGTTTCCGCCGCTATGTTAGTTGCTGAGACGGCGGCATATTATAAAGAAAAATTTAATATGACTTTGATTGATATGCTAAATGGTATTTATCTTAAATATGGTTTTTTTGGTGATAAGACGTTACCGTTTAGTTTTTCGGGATATTCGGCAAAGAAAAAGATAGAAAATATTATGCAGGTTTTTCGTGATAGTAATTTAAAAAATATAAAAAATCACAAAATCTTAAAAACTATAGATTATCTAAATAATAGTAATAATGTTAAATCTAATATGATAGAGATAATTTTTGAAGATGGCTCTAAAGTTATAGTAAGGCCGTCAGGCACAGAACCTAAAATTAAGATTTATTTTATGGTAAACGCTAAAAGTAAAGAACAAAGAGATAAAACATTGAATGATCTGGTTTTTGATATTGAGGAATTTGTTAATAAAATTTGACGCAAATTAAAATTTTAGAAAAGTTAAAAACAAAAATTTGAAAGTTGAGGTCAAAAATGAAACTTGCTGCGCCAGCAAAGATAAATCTTGGTCTAGAAATCTTGAGTAAAACCATTGATGGATATCATAAAGTTAATATGATTATGCAAAGTATTGGATTATATGATTTTGTTGATATAATCAGTAATAATTCGGGTGAAATATCAGTAAAAACCAATATAGATGTTGGGTGTGAAGCACAGAATAATATTGCATTTAAAGCTGCTAACGCTTTTTTAGAATACGCTAATATTAAAAATGTAGGTGTAGACATAAAAATAGAAAAGCGTATACCCTTTGGGGCTGGAATGGCTGGCGGAAGTGCTGATGCAGCTGCTGTTATAGTTGGAATGAATAAACTTTTAAAAACAAATTATTCTTTAAATGAACTTTTGAATATAGGTGCAAAAGTAGGTTGCGATGTGCCATTTTGCATAGTTGGCGGAGCGGCGCAAGCTACTGGCAGAGGTGAATGTTTGAAGTCTTTGTCGAGTATGCCTGAATGCGGAATTGTAGTTATAAAACCAGATTTTCATGTTTCTACTGCAGAAGCCTATGCTAATTTTGATAACTTGAAAGTGGATGTTTTTAACGACTTAAACTTGTTAGAGAATTCGATGGAAAATCAAAACTTGGCTGGTATATGTAAGAATTTGTATAATAGATTTGAGCAGGTTATAGACGAGCCGCAGATTATAAATATAAAAAATGATCTTGTTAATAATGGTGCGAGCGGTGCATTGATGACGGGAAGTGGGTCTGCAATTTATGGCGTGTTTAGCTGTATTGAAGATGCAGAATGTTGTTTTAACAAACTTAAGTCTAAGTATTCACAGATATATTTTACGAATCCTGTTAACCATGGAGCGCATGTTTTAGAAAATTAGTTTTTAAAATTAAAATTAAAATTATTCCTCTGCAAAATTCTCTAAGTTCAGAGTATTTGTAGAGGAATATTTTGTTTGTAATTAGGGTTAAAAAATTATTTGCGATTTTTAGAATCCGTATTTTTGTTGGAATTTTTAGTGTTTTTTGTGTCTTGATTTTTGTTTTGGTTGTTGTTTGTGTTGTTGCCATTTCTGTTATTATTATTATTGTTATTGTTATTGTTGTTATTTGACATCTTTTTCACCTCCACGCAACCTATTATTCACACCTGAAACCTGAATTATACAATTAAAATCTGAAAATTCGAAAAAATTTAATTTGTTTTCAAGATATAGCAAATATTGCGTTTAAGTGATATACTAAAAATTAGAGAATTAGATTTGTTTTTTAAAGGGGTTTTTTAAAGTGGAAAATAAAGATAAATTTTATATTACAACGCCAATATATTATCCTTCCGGAATGCCACATATAGGCACCAGTTATAGCACTGTAGTTGCAGACGTTATGGCCAGATATAAACGTCTTGAAGGATTTGATGTTATGTTTACAACCGGTACTGATGAACATGGTCAAAAAGTCGAGTCTAATGCCGGAAAAGCCGGAAAGGCTCCAAAAGAGTATGTTGATGAAATAGTAGAAAAATTCAAATACTTGTGGAATGTTCTTGGAATTTCATATGATAAATACATAAGAACTACAGACGTAAGTCATAAAACCGCCGTGCAAAAGATTTTTAAAGATCTTTATGATAAAGGCGAAATATACAAAGGAAAATATAAAGGCTGGTATTGCACACCTTGCGAAGCTTTTTTTACTGATACTCAGCTTAAGGACGGGAAATGCCCCGATTGTGGGCGTGAAGTATATTGGGCAGAAGAAGATGCGTATTTCTTTAAACTTTCTAAATATGCAGATAAGCTTTTGAAATACTATGAGGATCACCCTGATTTTATTATGCCTGATAGCCGTAAAAACGAGATGATTCAATTTATAAAAAGCGGACTTGAAGATTTATGTGTAAGTCGTACCAGTTTTAGCTGGGGCGTGCCTGTAGATTTTGATAAAGGTCACGTTGTATATGTTTGGCTTGACGCTTTAACAAACTATATTAATTCTCAAGGCTTTATGTCTGAAGATGATTCTGACTTTAAGAAATATTGGCCGGCTGACGTACATTTTGTCGGTAAGGAAATATTGCGTTTTCACGTTATAATTTGGCCTGCTATTTTAATGGCTTTGGGTCTTGACTTACCTAAACATATTTTTGGTCATGGTTGGATTTTGTTTGGCGACGGCAGCAAGATGTCTAAATCTAAAGGCAACGTTGTTGACCCATTAGTATTGTGTGACCGCTATGGGGTTGACGCGTTAAGATATTTCTTAACTAGAGAGTTTTCTTTGAGCAGTGATGGATTGTTTACAAATGAGGCATTGATTAAAAGAATAAATTTTGATTTAGCGAACGACCTTGGAAATCTTCTTTCAAGAACCGTTTCTATGATTGAAAAGTATTTTGATGGTGTTCTACCTCAAAATCATAGATCAGATGTAGTAGACGATGAGATTGTTAAATGCGCTAAAGAACTTAAAAAAAGCTATACTTCTCAGATGGATAATTTTAAATTTTCTTTGGCACTTGCGGATGTGTGGACATTTATATCTAGATGTAATAAGTACATAGATGAAACAATGCCCTGGAAACTTGGTAAAGAACCGCAAGAAAAAGACCGTCTTGCAGCAGTTTTATATAATCTTTGTGAGTCGCTTAGAATTATCTCAATATATATTTCTCCGTTTATGCCGGAAACATCTGCTAAAATAAGAAAACAAATTAACGCCTCAAATGAAGTATGCACATGGGAGAATGTGTGCAATTGGGGTAAACTCCCTAATAATCTAAAAGTTTGTAAGGGCGAAATATTGTTCCCTCGTATTGATGTTGAAAAAGAAATAGAGGAGCTAAATAAAATGGTAGAAGAAAATATGAAAAAAGCACAGGAAAAACTTTCAAAAGAAAGCAAGTCTGAAGATGAAAATATAGAAAAAGCAGAAAACACAGTAAAATTAGTTGATATTGAAGACTTTGCCAAAATTGAACTTAAAGTTGCAAAAATAGTTGCATGCGAGCCTGTAAAAAAATCTAAAAAACTGTTAAAACTTACTGTTTTTGATGGCGATGGCGAAAGAACCGTAGTATCAGGTATTTCCAATTTCTATTCCCCGGAAGATTTAATATCAAAAAGTATAATACTTGTTTCAAATTTAAAACCTGCAAAACTTTGCGGAGTAGAAAGCCACGGCATGATTCTTGCCGGAGAAAATTCCGACGGTGCAATAAAAGTTATTTTTGTAAATGATTTAGAACCGGGAAGTAAGATTAGATAGATAATATGATTTTGGAGTTGATATAATTTGGGGCATATATTTGATACTCACGCTCATTATGATGATGAGCGGTTTGAAGAAGATAGGGACGAAGTTTTAAGTTGGCTTCCAAGCCAAAATATCAGCGGGGTAGTTAATGCAGGGGCGGACATAGATTCCTCAAAAAAAGCAATTTCTATTGCTGAAAAATATGACTATGTTTACGCAGCTGTTGGAGTTCACCCTGAGAACATATCAGAAGATATGCCCGAAGATTATTTGGAAACTCTGCAAGAATTGATTCAGAAAAATAAAAAAGTTGTTGCGGTGGGCGAGATTGGTCTTGATTACCATTTTAAAAGCGACAATAAAGAAATCCAAAAACTTGTTTTTGAAGAACAGATTAAAATTGCAAATAAGTTTAATTTGCCCGTGTTGGTCCATGATCGTGATGCTCACGGCGATACTATGGAAATTTTAAAGAGAACTTGCCCAAAAGGTGTAGTGCATTGTTTTTCAGGCAGCTTAGAAATGGCTCAAGAAGTTATTAAACTTGGTATGAATATTGGCGTAGGTGGGGTTGTAACTTTTAAAAATGCCAAAAATATAGTTTCTGTGGTTCACGAACTCCCGCTTGAAGTTATGGTTCTCGAAACCGATTCGCCGTATATGGCTCCGGTACCCATGAGGGGGAAGAGATGTGATTCTTCCTATATTAAATACACTGCTGAAAAGATTGCTGAGATAAAGCAAATAACCGTAGAAGAAGTTTTAAACGTTACAGAGGCAAACGCAAAAAGACTTTTTAACCTATAAACCAAAGGTGATGTATATTATGTTTAGAGTTGGTCATGGTTACGACGTACATAAGATTGTTGAAGGTAGAAAACTCATTTTGGGCGGAGTTGAAGTCCCGTATGAGAAAGGCCTTTTAGGTCATTCTGATGCTGATGTTTTGTTGCACGCAGTTATTGATTCGCTTCTTGGAGCTGCTGCGCTTGGCGATATAGGCAAGCACTTTCCTGATTCAGATAATAAATATAAAGATGTAAGTAGTCTTGTTCTTTTGGCTAAAGTATGTGAATTAATAAAAAAATCCGGTTTTGAAATTCAGAACATAGATGCAACAATTATTGCGCAGTCGCCTAAGTTAAGTGACTATATTGACTTAATGCGTAAGAATATTTCTGATGTGTGTGGGCTTTATATAGGTCAAGTTAACGTTAAAGCTACAACCGAAGAAAAACTCGGATTTACGGGTAGCGGTGATGGTATATCGGCACACGCTGTTTGTTTGATTTCTAAATAAGAATGCGGATTTAAATATATTAAAACGATCCTCTTTAAAATTTAAAAGGGGAGCTTTTGTGTGTTTTGTTGATTTTGAAGATTATATTTTTTATTCTGTTAGGGTAAATCCTAAAAGAGTTATGTCGTCTGTTTGTTCGAACCCGGCGCAGAAATCGAAAATCTCAGAATGCACTGACGCCAATAAATCTTTTAAAGGTTCTTTTTTGTTTTTATGATTATTTAAGAACACTTTTAATCGTTCTTCAGAGAACCTTTGGTTGTTGGCGTTTTTTGCTTCCGGAACGCCGTCGGTATAGAGGATAAGAGTGTCGCCTTTTTCGAGATTTATTTTATCATTTTTGTAGGTTATGTTGGGCATTCCGCCTAAAACAAAGTTGTGAGGCTCGCTTACAAAACCAAACTTGTTTTTTGATTTTTTATATACAAGTGGGCGAGTATGGCCGGCATTTGCAAA
>CAYUTE010000217.1:0-2474 GCA_964447545.1 uncultured Eubacteriales bacterium | reverse complement strand
CTCAAAAATGTGTTTATATCGTCTAACGCTCTATTATAAGCATTTTCATAGCCATTAGCGACTTCGCTACCTTGCTTTGTGGTGCCACCACTATTTGTATCGCTCATTTCCATAGGAACGCCAACGATAGAGTGGAATAGACCATTTAAAAACGACGCTAAATTTTGTGCTTCTGTAATGTTAAGTTTAGGCGTAAGTGTGTCTAAATCAGCGGGCGTATCTTTCGACGATGAGTTCAATACAATAGCCCCATTTTTTTTCATTTTACAATGATTTTCCGATTTTTCTTCGTTAGTTTCGCCTAAATTGACATTTTTGTAAACATATATTTCGTTTACAGTTTCTTCTATGCTATCAATACCGTTACTTATAATTCTATCAAACGCATTTTGTATTGTTTCGCCCATAGCGACCAATCCAATACCCTCTGCATTTGCTCTTTTTTCAACTAATGGCAACGGCTTTTTTAAGTTTCTTGTCGAAGTCTGTTTAAGTTCCCAATCAGCGGTTGATTTTTCAAATGTATAAACTTTGTCGGGCAAATAAATATCTAAAACATAAACAGTTACAGAAGAAGCATTATTTATAACTTTGTCGTATGTTGTATAAAGCATATCAAACAAAGGTGCGTTTCCGCCATAAGACGAATACACTTTTGTACAAGTATCACTTTCTCTGCAATACAGTTCATAAGGTGCTTCATATTCGCTGTCAAAGTCCGTGCTTTTTGGCTCTATAAAATAATAGCCCACGCCTGTTGCGTATACCCAAGTAGCGACGTCTTTATCGACAGTACGTTGTTTTGCGTTTCTAACATACTTGTTTAAATAGTTAATTGCGTCAGTAGTGCCAACCTTGCTTTGAGCATACTTTATAGGACTACCTAAGATATAACCTGTTTTCCAATTTACAACAGACCTTAAATTAGGAATTACAACAATATTATTTACGACGCTGTCTTTGTGTTGCCGTTCTTTTTTCAAAACCAAGTGGTCTAAACAATATTCGTCATAATATCTTCTTATTTTCTTAGCGTTGTCTTCAAACTTTTCAAATACGGTTTTAAGATACTTTTTTATAACATCTATTGTCAATTCCGACGGTTTTACAGGAATTCTTATTTGTTTTATGCTCGCATTAGCCATATTCACCCCTAAAATAAAAAATACACAATGCCCCTTATTTAATAGGCACTGCGTACCAAAAACCACATATTGTACTCCGTACGGTGGCTAAATTTTAGAAACTTCTTCCTTGATAACATCGTATTTTATCTTGCGTTTACACACTTTGCATAAAGTCATACAAGGAAATTCGCTTAATGGTTTCCCACTTGTAACGACTTTGTAGCCGTTTTTTACCTCAATTTTTAATCCCGCATTGTGACAGGCAGGACATTCCCATATCTTAACCACTTGACAATCTCTTTTAAAATTTATTTTGGCAGGGGCGGATAGATTTGAACTATCATTACAGAAGTCAAAGTCCTGTGCGCTAACCTTTACGCTACACCCCTATATTTTCCGAGTAAGATTTTACCTCACATCTGTTTCGTACGCAAACCGTTTTAATTTAAACTATCGGAAAAATAATAGGCTGTTTAATTGCGTTCCATTTACTACTGCTCCTTATTATCCTAATCGGGTTGCCTTTATAGTATTTCGGCATTTTACTGTTAAAAACAAACCAAATATGGCTTCGTAGCACCTATCATATTTTAATGTATCACACTTTTTTGGCAAAATCAAGTGTTTTTATAAAAAATTTTTACTTTTTACAACCAAAAAAGGGGTAATGTGGAAAATTTTTATAGAATTCAAATTCTTTTTCCGTTTGAAGCGTTGCATATTCTTCATTTCCGCAAGCAGGACATTTAACTACCCTGTATTTTAGTTCGTTTTTTTTACAGGTATAAATATCGTTAAAATTATATTCAAATTCAGTAGCACATTCAGTACATTTTGCAAAAAATTTTTTTTCTTTGCCGTTTTTAATTATTTTCATTTTGTTCTCCTTTTTAATTATCTCATAAAAGTTGACATTTTAGCATATTTAACATAGCCGTCCATAACAAACCTCTTGACGAAAAGTGCTACGCTATCGGGAGCGTCATCGTGCGGTACACTTCCTTTATAAGTATATCCATAGACATTTAACATAGCCTTGCCAATTTCATTGCTTTGCGAATACAAGCCGTAACGAGGGAAGATAAGTCGAGATTTTATATCGCCCTCTGCCGTCATTATACGCCTGTCCTTTGGCTCGGTAGAATATACCTCTTCAATAACGCACGAAGTATAGCCTTTTTCTTTTAGTTTGTCTTGTAACAGCATTTCAATACATTCTTCCGTGTTTCTTTCGACATAAAGTCTTGTTATTCTGTTAGAAATGATTTTAGCGACAATTAAAGGTATACATTCTTTCATTGTTCTATCATCATATAACCAATCTTTTAGAAAAAACACATTTTGCGT
>CAYUTE010000216.1:0-1983 GCA_964447545.1 uncultured Eubacteriales bacterium | reverse complement strand
AAAAACACGCCAGCGTTCACAAAAACTTCATATTTTATTTTCAAAAACTTCATTGACAAAATTTCGATACTGTGTTATAATAGTGTCACAAAAGGGAAAGGAAAATCCCAAACACCAGAAAGGAAAATTTTATGACTATTTTTACACCTTCTGAACTTGAAAATCGTTCTGCAACAACTCTTGCGAAAATGCTTCTTACTGAAATGCGAAGAAACCGTAATATTCCCGAATGCTATCATGAAGATATTTGCACTGTTCTTGAAAAGTACGAAGTTGAAAAACAGCGTCGCAATGAAAAAGCAAGGGAGCACCGCGCAAAAAAAAGAGATGAGAGTTTAGAGGAATACAAAAAATTTCTTGATTCTTACTCTGAAAACATTATCAGTACAAAAAGTTTCGCCACTGTCGCCAATGTTTCCACACGAAAGGCAATCGCAATTCTCCGAACATTTGTAAATTATGGGCTTCTTACCAAGGAATATACAAAAGACTGCGTAATCTATCACCGTGTAGAGGCGCCCGCAGAGTAAAAGAGAGGGGATAATTCCCCTCTCAAACTTTTTTAATTTTAGACGTAATCCAATACGTCTAATTTTAAACTTATAAAATTCATAAAAGTTTCATAATTTGTTTACTTTAAATTCATTGACAAAAAATCCATATCGTGATATAATATAATCACAAAAAAGAAAAGAGGTATTTTAAAAATGATAGCAACGGGTATTGTAAAAAGAATGGACGATTTGGGAAGAGTTGAAATTCCAAAAGAACTCCGTCGAAAAATGGGTATTAGCGCAAAGAATAACGACCCCTTAGAATTTTATTTTGAAGAAGACGAAAAAATTTTGTGTATTAGAAAATACGATATGGTCAGCGCTGAAACAAGACATCTTTATGAAGCTATTGACGCTTTAAAAGAAAGTGAATGGCTTGAAGAAGAAATTATAAGCACAGCGCTTTTCAAAATCAGAGAAGCTATTAAAATTTTGGAAGAAAGTGAAGAAGAGGGGTAAAAAGCCCCTTTTCTTTTTCTAAATTTTAGACGTATTTGTTTACGTCTAAAAATATATAGTGTTTACAAAAAATTCATAAACAGTTTACGATTTGTTAATTGACAAATTTTTAACTTCATGCTATAATATAATCACAAAAAAGAAAGGAATAAAAATAATGAAAATCAATGTAATTGACAAAACGGCAAAAAATTTAAATATTACTGTAAGCGAATCTACAAGTAATATTATGACAATTTCAATCACAGAAAAAGAAAATAAAGCTTTTGGCTTTAAAACCCTTGATTCAGCTACTCCTGGCAGTATTGTAACCATTGGCAAGCGCAAATATATTGTCCTTGATCACGCAACTGAAACTACCGCTCTTCTTGACACGGAAAAAATTGATGAAAGGGCATTCGATAATGAAAATGGTAATTATGAAATTAGTAACATTCGTAAATATCTCAATAATAAATATTACAAAAAGCTTTGCTTAGCAGTTGGTAAAGATAATATAATCAAGCACAAAGTAAATCTTGAAGCAGACGACGGGACAAATAAGGGTACATTCTGTGAGGACTTTGTATCTCTTATTACTACAGCGAATTATCGCCGTTATCGTGAGTATATTCCTATTACCAATTATGCATGGTGGACTGCTACCAGATTAACCGCGGTTGATGAAGATTATTCTCGTGGCGTTTGCTGTGCCAGTTCCCGCGGTATGTTGGGTTGGTGTGGCTGTGCCGCTCGCCTTAGTGTTCGTCCATTTATTGTTTTAAAATCTTCTGTTTTGGTATCTTAAAATTAACAGAGGGGAATTATTCCCCTCTCAATTTTTTAAATTTTTAGACGTATTTGCTTACGTCTAAAATCACTTCCGCTGCGTTTACAAAAAGTTCATAAATTAGTTATAAAAAATTCATTGACAAATTTTTTATTTCATGTTATAATAAAGCATAACTTAAAGAAAGAGAATTTAAAAATG
>CAYUTE010000215.1:0-18979 GCA_964447545.1 uncultured Eubacteriales bacterium | reverse complement strand
ATAGGCTGGTTGTGTAAGCGTAGTAATATGTTTAGCTTGTCAGTACTAATTGGTCGAGGGTTTGTCCTTTTTTGTTTATTCTTTTTAGTTCTTTCCTTTCGCTTTTTATTGTTCAGTTTTTTAAGTGCTCTTGCCTCGCTTGGCTTCTTGCTTTGCGGGGCTTTCCTTTTTCCACATCTTTTTTATGCATCTTTTTTGTGCATTTTTTTGCCACCTACTTCATCTGTAGGTGGCTTGGGTTTTTTAACTATTTTTTATAGGGATTTTTATCCAAAAAATCTTTCTATTTCGATTGCTGCATTTTCAGGGGAATCCGATCCATGTATTATATTTTCTCCTGTGCTTGTTGCAAAATCTCCTCTAATTGTGCCAGCTGTGGCTTGTTCGTATTTTGTGGGTCCCATAATATTTCTCATTCCCATTACTGCGTTGTCGCCTTCAACTATCATTGCTACAACGGGGGCGGAGGTCATATATTCTAGAATCTGCGGGAAGAACGGTTTGTCCGCTATGTGTGCATAGTGTTCACGTAAAATGGATTCATTCAAATTCATCATTTTCATATTAGAAATTTTAAATCCTTTTTTCTCTATTTTAGAGATTACTTCCCCGATTAATCCTCTTTTTATGCAATCGGGTTTGAGCATGATATAAGTTTTTTCAAATGCCATATTTTTTAACTTCTTTCTTGTTTTATTTTTTATAGTAAAATCCAGTCGTGGCGGATTTGATATCCTTGATTATGGTCACAAACCGGGCATGTTTCTGGTGCGGTTTTTCCTTTGTAAATGTTTCCGCAATTAAGGCAAAGCCAGGTTTCTTCTTTATCCGATTTGAACAAAGCTCCGCTTTCCATTAATTCTAAGAATTTTCCAAAGCGATCGCCGTGTAATTTTTCTATTACAGCTATATCATAGAAAAGGTTTGCGATGTCATCAAAGCCTTCTTCTTTTGCTTCATCGCCAAAAGTTTTATAAATATCGTTGTACTCAGCGTATTCGTTTTCACGTGCGGCTTTTAGATTTCCAATTGAATTTTTATAAATGTTAATAGGATAATCAGCTTCAATTGTTATTTTTGTGTCTGCAAGAGGTTTTAAGCGTTTATAAAATTGTTTTGCGTGCTCTTTTTCTTGATTTGCAGTAAATTCAAAAACGCTTTGAACCACATGAAGCTTTTCGCTTTTAGCTTGAGATGCTGCTAGTGTATAGCGATTTCTTGCTTGGCTTTCACCTGCGAACGCTTTCATTAAATTGAGTTTTGTTTTACTATTTTCAAGTTTAACTCCCATGTTTCATTTTCCTTTCATTTGTGTTTTCATATAAAATATAATACTAAAATTTGAAGCATACTTCAATATGTTGTACTATTAAATATAAAATTATTCAAAAAGCCCGAAGATAATTTCTTCAGGCTTTTAATTTATTTAAATAATTTTTGTTTTATCATTTCAGCACATTTATAAACGTTTCCGCCGCCCATAGTAAGAATCAAATCGCCGTTTTGAGCATTTTTTGATGCATATTCGCTGATTTCTTCAAAAGTTGGTATATATTCTGCCCCTGGGATTTTTTGAGTCAAATCGGTTGGTTTTACGCCCCAAGTGTTTGTTTCACGTACGGGCAAAATATCCGATACAGTTACTTTATCTGCTTTTGATAATGATTTTGCAAAATCGTCCAGTAATGTGTATGTTCTTGAGAATGTATGCGGCTGAAAAATGGCCCAAACTCGTTTAAATCCCATATTAGTGGCTGTGTTCAGAGTGGCTTCTATTTCAGTAGGGTGATGAGCAAAGTCGTCAGCTATGGTTATGCCATTTTCAGTCGATAAGATTTCGAATCTTCTGTGTACGCCACCAAAGTTTTTTATTGAATTTGCAAATTCCTCAGGTTTTACGCCTAAGAGTTCGCAAGCTATATATGCTGCTAAAGCGTTATACATATTATGTTTTCCGGGTACGTTAAGAGAAACATGTGTTAAAAAGATGTCTTTTTTGAATATATCGAATGAATACATTTGATTATTACTAAATGAGACGTTTTTCGCACAGTAATCATTTGATTCATCAGTTCCATATGTTAAAACTTTTGCAGAAATATTTTCTACTGCTTTTTTTGTGTTTTGGTTGTCGCCGTCTATTATTACTGCGCCGGAAGTTTGTTTTGCAAATTTATTAAACGATTTTATTATATTTTCAAGAGTCCCAAAATAATCCAAATGGTCTGCTTCTATGTTTGTTATTATAGAAATATAAGGATTCATCTGTAAAAAGCTGTCCACATATTCGCAAGCTTCCGCTACCATTACATCTGATTTACCAAGTCTGCTGTTTCCACCAAGTTTTTTAAGACTTGCTCCTATAACGGCGGTAGGGTCTTTGCCGCAGTCCATAAGCACGCTGGTAATCATTGAAGTTGTTGTGGTTTTGCCGTGAGTACCAGAAACTCCTATGTTTTTTGAATATTTATTGAATACTATCCCAAGCATTACGCTACGTTCGACCATAGGGATACCTAATTTTTTGGCTTCTTGAATTTCTGGATTTGTTTCTTTTATTGCGGCCGAGAATACTATTAAATCTTGTCCTTTAATATTTTCACCGCTGTGCGTAGTATATACTTTTATGCCTAAATTTCTGACTTTTTGTAATGTGTCGGATTCATAAACATCGGCACCGGTAATATTAAATCCTTCTTCTTTTAATATCTGCGCCATCGGGAACATCCCTGAACCGCCTATGCCTATAAAATATATATTTTTAAAGTCGTTTAAATTTTTAATATTATTACTCTTCATTTTTATCACCTTTTAATATTGTATTTTATATTTTTGCGTCTTCTGTGTAAAGTGGATTTGTTTTCAGAGTTAGGGTCGTAATCACGTGGAATACGAAAGTTATAAAAAATCATTTTTATAAAAAACAATGAAAAAACAGCTATTGTTGCCCATGATGCAAGAGTGTGCCAAAAACTTCTTGTGTTTGGCGAATTTATACTTCTTTTTTCATTTGTTTTCTCAACTTCACTCTCAGGGACCTCAGGTAATTCGGCCTCAATTTTTTGAAACTCACTAAGCTCTTCTTTTGGAGGTTCATTTTCAGTTTCTTCAGGTGGGGGCGTGTCTTGTTGATTATCTTGGCTTTCCCGATTTTTTTGAACCTCTTGCTCTTTTTGTTTGTTTTGACTTTCTTGCGATTTTTTTGAGTTATTCTTAGCTTTTTTGGCGGAATTATTTTTTGTATTTCCCGCTGCCGGCCCAGTTGCCTGTTCTGCTTGATTTTGAACCGATTCATTGGTTTGATTTTTTGTTATTGCAAATCCTACGCCGGTTGTATCAAACAGGCTTATTATTAACATTATTGCTATTGTAATTTTAAAAAAGTTTTTAATCTTTTTCATAAAAATTTCCTCAATAATTTTTATGTTTAAATCTGACTTTTATTATATCACTAATTGCCTAAACAAAAAACAAAATCTTTGCCCCAAAAATGAAATTTTACCATTTTAGGTATATGCCCTTCTATTTTATATGAGAAAAATGGCGGATCGTTAGGCGAAATTACTTTTTTTGCATTTTTTTCAACAACTATTGTTCCCGTGATAAAAAATATTATTAGAGCAGTGCTTGCCATTGATGTGAAAAAATATTTTTTAAAATGTTCTTGTTTGTTAGACATCTTTTTTAGTATTCTCCTCTTAGTTTTGTAAATCTGTTAGTAGTTTTGAAAGAGATTCGCCAATCATAGAGCCTGTGTAAATGGCTTCTTCTAGAGTGTTTACGTCGCTCCCGACTTCTATTAGCATCGACCCAGGAGTTAAGTGCTGATTATATTTTACATTTGCCAATTTTAGCGGTCTGGTTATTCCGGGGAACATCGTTTCAGCATATTTTTGCAATCTTAGCGCTAGTTTTAGGTTTTTATTCCAATTTGGGAACCCAATTGAACCATCGGGGTCGCAACCTGAGATTATCATCATTTGAGCGGCTTTTTTGTTTTGATATTTAAAAGTCGGTTTTATTTTTCCTGTTTCATTTGTACCCATACTGTCACGATGAATATCAATTACAACTTGTATTGAAGGATATTTTTCCAAGTTGCTTTTTATTGTTTTTGCAGCACGAGAGTAAGAACCGTTATATGTTGGACTATCATGATATGTTGTGTCGTGTATGGCGTTTATGCCGTTTTTTATTAGTTTGTCGGTTATCTCTTGCCCTACACGTGTAACATTTTTTGACCCATCTAGCGTTCGTGGATAAAAACTATCATAGAATACACCTGTGTCCTCGTTCATGTAGCTCTCAGAAGTGTGAGTGTGAAAAATAAGAACTTGTGGCTTGTCTGTTTTTGTTATGTTTATTTCAGGCTTCTTGTTTAATTCTGCCCCAAAATCTATATTTTGATTTGCTGCGTTTTTTATATAAAAATTCCCACACTTTACGCCTGCATTGCCAATTTGAGTTTCTATTATTTTATGTGCCTGACCTTCATGGGAATTTTCTTGTTTTTGTTCCGTTACTTCCGGGAGGGGCATATCGCTTTTTTGTGGGTCTGCTTGCGATTCCCGGTTTTTATTGTTTGGGTCAGATGTATCATATGTATTATTGTTTTCATTTTTTCTGTTTAAATTCATCGGAACCCCGAAAAAACTTTTTTGACGTGAAAATACTGACCTTGCTGCAAGAATACCAATTTGGTTTTTATCTATGCTAATGCTTTTTAGTTTTAACATAACACAGCAAAGTGCCGTAAGAGTGCAGAATATAGATATGGTGTCTACTGTGCTTGATATTAGTTTCTTTTTTGTTACGACATTCATTTTTATACCTCCGTGCATGGATTTAATATGCCATTAGTATTTTTATGAATTAATTTACGTTTTTATAACTGTATATGTGGGATTTATGATGGTATGTGTTGAAATAAATTTATATAAAAATCTTGACTTTTACGCCTGTATGTGTTAAATTGAATATGTTAAATGTAAGCGCCCGTAGCTCAGCTGGATAGAGTGTTTGGCTACGAACCAAAAGGTCGGGGGTTCGAATCCCTCCGGGCGTACCACAAATGAGCTTTGTAGTGGATTTTATCTACAGAAGCTTTATTTTTTTATAATAAAAATTTGTATATTGGTGGAAACTTTGACGTATAAGGTGATTGACGAGAAGATTAAAGGATAATATATTTAGCTTGAAAAAGCATTTAAAGGTGCAAAGGATAAAATTTCAGAAATCGATAATCCGGCAGTTGAATATTTTGTCAAAAATTATTTGCCTTCTTATGGATACAACCTCTAAGCTTTATTATGATTATTAAAAAAATTAGCGCCCTACTAAATTGTTTTGGCGCTAATTTTTTATTTAGGATAATACAAATCGGGTTCAGTCCAATTTTCAAGTACTATCAGCATTTTTTTAGCGTATTGTTTGGCTTTTTTCAAATCGTGGTCTAAGTAGTTACCGCATTCCTGACGTGTTTGGCCGGGGATTTCGCCTTCAAAATCTGAGATGAATTTCATAGTAGATTTAACGAGTTCAATACTTTGATTATGAGATATTTTTCTTGTTAAGAGGTAAAATCCTGTTCTGCACCCCATTGGGCCTACGTAAACTATGTTTTCTGAGTATATGCTATTCCGCACAAATGTTGCAAAAAGATGTTCGAATGTATGTAGACCTGCGTTTTCTAAAAATGGCGGAGTGTTTGGTTTTACCATGCGAATATCATATGTTGTAATATCGTCGTCTACTCGTGAAATATACATTCCTTCTGATATTTTATCATGGTCAACTTCAAAACTTTTGATTTTTTGCATATTTTTACTTCCTTTGATTTCACTTAATTTTATTTAAAAAAGTTTATATTTTTTACTACGGGCAGTTTGATTTCTTTGCCTCTAATAGCGTAAACAAGCCCAAGAATATCAAAAACTACAAGTGCTATTCCAATGAGTTTAAGTGGAATTTTAATCCACCAGGGCGTTACATATATTACAATGCCGCCACGAAGCATGACTTCTTTGACTTTAACAAAGCTTACAAGAACATTATACACTACTGAATATGTAATGATAAGTAAAAATAAATTCATGCCTTGTATTGCGTGGGATTTTATAAATTTGTCTTCTTTCTCTCTAAAATAAGGGATTATTGGAATTATGTACGAAAGTGCCGCAGTTAATCTTGCATTTTCTTTAGATTTGGTCGGCTTAGGCGGATTATCCGGATTATCCGGTTTAGTTGTTATAGGCTTCTCTGTTTTTGCCGGGACCGGAGTTTTGGGTTCTTTTTTTAGATTTTGCTTTTGTGTGTTTTTCTTGGTTACACTGAGTTTTTTTAAGTTTTTGGATTTCTTTTTATTAGCCACATTTTTCTTTTTTGATTTTTTACTCATAAAAGACCTCCCTTAATAAAAACGGTGTTTCTCAAGTTGCATTGTTTATCAAAAGCACCTAGAAAAATATATTCGCTGTTTATAATGCTTAATATGTAAAGCCGGTTTTAAAAAACAGTATTTAGAATTGTTAATAAAGCTACTCCGGGAATTCCTAAAAGCCATGCGGCACATAAGCTTAATACGTTTATAGCTACGGGTATTCCGGTTAAAGCGCTAAGATAATTAAGTACTCCCATGGCTAATGATGATGAGAGTATTGATTTTAACGAGTTCCAAAAAGGGTGAGGCGTTTTAAGGAATCTGTGAGCAAATGTTAATATTACGGCAAAAATGGCAGCGAGAACTAAGTAGATGGCATACACCCTACAAATATTAATCATGATATTTTTTGAATTTTAATTTTGCCAAGTAAATATCTGTATTTTGCCGCAAGCATTTCTCGCTGATGTATGCAAGCTTCTATCATGTCGCTGTCGGATTCCATTTGGAACCACGCATCTGTTTGCCTGATTTGTTCGCAGACTTCTTGTAATTGCATTGTGGTTTTTGCACGCTCTTCAGATTTTAATTTTTCTATTTTATTTTCTTTTTTAGGAAAGTATTTTAACCATTTGTGCTTTATTACCATATCATACACTTCCTTTAAATAAATTATCTTTTTAATCTATATGATATTATGATGAGTAAGTATTACAAAAATTATTCAGTTTTAATTTTTCACAAATAGAGTTTAGGATAAATTTCGACATCAGATAACAAAAATGTTAGCGGGGGTTTACTTTTTTAAAAGTAAGGTATAATATATAAGTGTAATAGCATAAATTAAACAAGCTTTATTTTATATAAGTAAAATTAAAACGTTGTAAAGGAAAACGGTGGGAATTGTGCAAAAATTAAGTGGTCTAAAACCCGGAGAATCGGGAATTGTTAAAAAAATAGGTAGTAAAGGAGCGCTTCGCAGAAGAATTATAGATATGGGAATCACTCCGGGAGTTAGAGTTAAAGTAGTTAAATCTGCTCCGCTTGGAGACCCGTTAGAAATTATCGCTCATGGCTATCATTTGAGTATGCGAAAAGCCGAGGCTGAGCGCATAGATATTTATGATGCAGCAGAAGAGCAAGAAGCTTTAAGTAGTGTTAATAGTTTAAACTCTTGCGGAGCTTATCATTTTACAGTTCCTGCAGTCCCCCCCAGAGAAAACGATTTTCAAAAATACAACGTTGCGCTTATAGGTAATCCTAATAGCGGTAAAACCACGCTTTTTAATAGCCTTACAGGTAGCTATCAGTATGTTGGCAACTGGCCCGGAGTTACGGTTGGGCGCAAAGAGGGTACTGTTAAAAATACCGATTTATCTATTAATTTAATAGATTTACCGGGTGTATATTCACTTTCGCCGTATTCTCCGGAAGAAATCGTTACAAGAAATTATATAATTAATGAAAATCCGGACCTTATAATAAATATACTTGATGCCACTAATCTTGAGAGGAATTTGTACCTTACCACTCAACTGATGGAACTTGATTGCAGAGTTGTTTTGGCTGTTAATATGATGGATATTTTAAAGCATCGTGGTAAGAAAATAGATTGTAATTTTTTAAGCCAAAAATTTGGAGTGCCTGTTGTGCCTGTTTCTGCGGGCAAGAGCAAGGGCATAGATGAGCTTTTAAAAGCGGTAGAAGGTGTTTTAACTTCTCGCTCAAGCACTAATTCTTTGCGTAGTATGTATTCCGCTGAGATTGAAAAAGTGATAGATAAAATTACGGATATGATTAACCCCGGTAAAGAATACGTTCCACACCAAAGATTTAAGTCTATTAAAGTATTTGAAGATGACCCGTATGTTATAACAGAGGTAGGCATAACGCAGTCTCAGGCATTAGATATTGAGAAAATGAGAGATAACTTAAGTGAATTTCTTGGCAAAGATAAGGATATAATTATAGCTGATGAGAGATATCAAAAAGTGTGTGAAATATCACGCAGAGCGGTTAAATCTTTAAAAAAGGATAAACATTTTACAGTTTCGGACGCCATTGACAAGGTTTTAACAGGTAGATATACTGCTTTTCTTTGTTTTTTGGCCATGATTGCAGGTGTATTTTATGTAACGTTTGGACCATTTGGAGTTGCCCTTAAAAATATATGTGAAAACTTTGTTCAGAACGATATGAGAGCTTTAATTGAAAAAATTCTGAACTATGTTGGAGCATCTCCTTGGGCAAAGAGTCTGGTTTTAGATGCAGTAGTTGGCGGGGTTGGAGCGGTAATAGCATTTTTACCACAAGTAATGTTGCTTTTCTTGCTTATATCTTTGCTGGAAGATTGCGGATATATGGCAAGAGCCGCATTTATAATGGACAGACCGCTTAGAAGATTCGGACTTTCCGGTAAAGCGTTTGTACCGCTTATTATGGGATTTGGTTGTAGTGTACCTGCTGTACTGGGTACTAAGATTTTAGAAAATAAAAGAGATAAAAATTTAACCATATTCTTAATTCCGTTTATGTCATGTAGTGCTAAAATGCCGCTATACTTGCTTTTTGCATCTACGTTTTTCCCCGGGCATCAGTTTTTAGCAGTAATATCCATATACATTTTTGGCGTGATTATGGCGGCATTTACGGCTTTGATATTTAAAGATTCTTTGTTTGGCGGAGAAGATGCTCCATTTGTTATGGAGATGCCTGAGTATAAAATGCCGTCTGCTAAAAATGTGTTTATGAGTGTTTGGGACAGAACGAAAGATTTTGTTGAACGTGCAGGCACGGTAATACTTGTTGCAACCGTAGTGGTATGGTTTTTGAAGTCGTTTTCTTTTGGCATGAGAATGGTAGAAGACCCTGCTCAGAGTATGCTGGCAGTAATGGGCAATTTTATAGCGCCGGTTTTTTCACTTTGTGGATTTGCCGATTGGCGCGCATGCGTTTCACTTTTAACCGGAATTATGGCAAAAGAATCTATAGTAAGTACTCTTTCAGTACTGTATGCAGGAGATAATTTTAAAAATTTATCCGGGGTTCTGGCAAATAACTTTTCGATTAGTTCAGCAGTCTCATTTTTAGTGTTTTCGCTTTTATACACACCGTGTATTGCGGCTATTGGAGCAATACATAGGGAATTTGGCAAATTAAAGCTGACTCTTTGTTTAATTGTATATCAGTTGTTTATTGCGTTTGTTATGTCAGCAATTGCTTACCAGGTTTTAAGTTTGGTTTTTAAGTTTGTTTAAAAGTTTTTTGAAGGGATGATAAAATAAATGAATTTAGCTGACGTAGTAATAGTTTTTTTGGTTTTAGTGTTTATTTTTTGGGTGGCATTTAGTTCATTTAAAAAGCGTAAGAATAAAGAAGCACCAATCGGGTGTAAATGTTCCGGGTGCGCATATAAAGATTTTTGTGGCAAGAATGCGCCAAAGCAATAAAACGGGGTGAGAACTATGAAGTATTTAACAGCTTCGCTAGAGGACTATGTTGAGATGATATATATATTGGGGCAAAATAATATGCAGGTAGGCATAACAGATGTAGCAGAAGCTTTTGGAGTTTCAAAAGCAGGCGTTAGCAAAGCTGTTAAGTCTTTAAAATCCAAAGATTTGGTTATGCAAGAAAAGTATGGTAAAATCAATCTAACACCTAGCGGTACTAGAGTTGCTAGTATGATTTATGAAAAACATCTTATGATTAGCAAGTTTTTAACCAAGGTTTTAGGCGTTGACCCAAAAACAGCTGAAATAGATGCTTGCAAAATTGAGCATATATTAAGCCCTGAAACCGTTATGGGTATAAAAAAGCTTTTAAAGAATAATTAAATATAATAAGGTAGGCGAAAAAATAGTGGCAAACCAAGCAAAAACGGTAAATACGCAGTATGTAGTGGGCCGTAATGCGGTTAAAGAAGCACTTAAAGCGGGTAGAGCAGTCGAAACTTTGTATGTGTTAAACATTAAGTCAGAAGGCTCGGTAGGAGAAATAATTAGAATGGCCAAGCGTAGTGGCGTTGTGGTTAAACAGGTGGACAAGCATAAATTAGATTCAATGAGCGGTCAGGAAAATCACCAAGGAATAATTGCATTGGCGGCCGCAAAAGAAAGTGTGACCATAGAAGAAATCTTGGATATAGCCACAAAAAAAGGTGAACAACCTTTTGTAATTTTAACCGACGATATAGAAGACCCGCACAATTTGGGAGCTATAATCCGTACTGCTGAGTGTGCCGGAGCGCACGGAGTGATTATTCCAAAGCGACGTAACGCAGGAATTACAGAGGCTGTATGGAAGTCTTCGGCAGGAGCGCTTGAGTATATGCCTATTGCTAGGGTGAGTAACCTATCTTCAACTATAGAAAAACTTAAAAAGCTTGGCATTTGGATTTATGCAGCCGATATGAATGGCGAAAGATGGTGTGACCAAGACCTGACAGGCCCAGTTGCATTGGTAATAGGCTCAGAGGGTAAGGGGATAAGCCCATTAGTACGAAAAAACTGTGACTTTGTTCTTTCTTTACCCATGAGTGGCAAAATAAATTCATTAAATGCATCTGTTGCCGCCGGGATTCTAATGTATGAGGTAAGGCGACAGCGAAAATAGTATTTTTATCTGTTTAAATTGTTAGCACATGCCGGAAATCCATATAATTAGCCCATATACAATAGATGCTATTGTTCCGTACACTATAACAGGTCCGGCCATAATAAACATTTTTGCACCTATCCCGAAAATATGGCCTTCGCTTTTGAATTCTATAGCAGGAGCGGTTATTGAATTTGAAAATCCGGTTATAGGCACAATCGTACCGGCTCCGGCGTGTTTAGCTATCTTGCTGTACCAATTTAGAGCGGTAAGTATTGAGCTTATAGCTATAAGTGTGATTGAAACCCAGGTGCTTGCAGTTTTTTTGTCAAGAGAAAAGCATGACATATAAGTCTGGCACAGGAATTGCCCGAATGTGCATATTAGCCCTCCAAATACAAAAGCCATAAAAAGGTCTTTCCATATTGGGCTTGCCGGCGATTTACCAGCCGCCATTTTAGAGTATTCTTTTTTTGAAACATTCATTGTTTAGTCCACCTTTAAAAGCGATTTTTATTAGTATTTCTTAATACACATAAATATATTCAAAACAAAATATTTATATATGGAGGAAGTTCGAATTGAGTAAGTTTTTTTATAATTCTCTTCAAAGCTACAAAAGTTTAAAAAGAGCGTCGTTTCATACTCCCGGCCATAAAGGTGAAGCGTTTAAAAACGAGAAGTTTTATACTCTTGACTATACTGAACTTCCGCTTACCGATAGTTTATATGATTGTGATGGAATAATAAAACAAGCTGAGCAGGATTTAAGCAAACTTTATGGTTCAAAACGTTCTATATTTTCATCAGGCGGGAATACACTTTGCATACAAACAATGTTCAGGCTATGTGCGCACGGAGGAGGCAAAGTGATTTGTGACCGTGTTTGCCACCGTTCGGCGGTTTCTGCAATGGCACTTTTGGGGATTGAACCCATTTGGATTAACAGAAAATTGAATCCTCAATCAGGATTGCTGGATTTTCTGGATTTAAAAGACATAGAAGATAAGCTTTCTACTGAAAAAGATGTTCGTGCCGTATATATAACCAGCCCAGATTATTACGGGATTATGCAAGATATAAAATCCATTTCAGCTGTTTGTTTAAAATATAATGTCCCGCTTATAGTAGATAATGCTCATGGATCGCATTTAAAATTCGTGGGGGACAAACTTCACCCTCTTGATTGCGGAGCTGCTATGTCTGCGGATTCTGCACACAAAACGTTGCCGGTGCTTACAGGCGGAGCGTGGTTACATATAAATGATGAAAAATTTTGTAAAAACGCAAAAAAAGCTATGGCTCTTTTTGGTTCAACCAGCCCTTCGTATCCTGTTATGGCATCAATGGATTTATGCAGAGAATGGCTTTCTTCTTGGGGTAGACCCCGTTTTGAAGATTTAAAAACAACGGTTTGTAAAATACGTGAACTTGCAAAAAAATCCGGAATTTACATTCCGGACGAAGAAAACTCAGACCCGTGTAGAATAACGCTGGGTGTGTGGAATATAGGTCTTACAGGTTTTGAGGCCAGAGAACATTTTTATAAGTTTAAAATAGAACCCGAATTTTGTGATGCAAATTATGTAGTATTAATTCCTTCACCATATAATCTTAAATCTGATTGGTCACGTCTTAAATTAGCTCTAAGAAAGTTTAAAGAAATCAAAAAGCCGTTACCGGCACGTAAAGATATCCAAATTTTCAGAAATCCCGATAAAGGTATGAGCCTACGTGAAGCTGTAATGTCTGATTATGAGGTTGTCAGTGTTGATGAATCGTTAGGTAGGATTTCGGTAGAAACAGCGTCATTGTGCCCTCCGGGAGTCCCTGTTATAATACCCGGAGAAAAAATAGGAAAAGAAGAACAAGATATAATAAGAGAAAGTGGAATAACTAGAATAAGTGTGGTAAAATAAATTTTAATAAATTTTAACTAGAGGTGTTTTTGATGAAACTTATATTAGCTATAATGGGCAAAGAAGATGCGTCAATTGTTATGGAAGCACTAACCGAAGAAAATTTTCAAGTTACTAAAATGGCATCTACCGGCGGCTTTTTAAAATCCGGAAACACCACGCTTATAATAGGTGTTCAAGATGATAAAGTAGATAAAGTTATAGATGTTGTTTCAAAATATAGTAGCAAACGTAAGCAGCTCGTTACCGACACTATGCCTGTTTACTTTTCTTCTACCCCAAGCACTCCTTTTGAGGTTACAGTCGGCGGAGCAATAATATTTGTATTAGACGTAGATAGGTTTGAAAAAGTTTAATATCTGGGGCAAAAATTATGGATACAAAAAAAGATTATGATTATGCATCTGAATTAGTAAAATTGGCACAATCCGGTAAAATACCGTCTTCAATCATAGTGGAAGATAAAGATACGGAACAAGCTTTAAATATTGCATTAGATGTAGCAGCTGCGCTTATGTGCGATTCTGATAAAGAAAAGCCTTGTGGAGAATGTAGTGGCTGTGTAAAGGTTAAAAGCCTTTCGCATACCGATATGAAGATTTTTAAACCCGAAAAGCCTTCTGATTCCTTAAAAATAGAGTGCATAAGAAAAATTCGTGAAGATGCCTATGTGGCTCCTTTAGAAGCGAACTGTAAGGTTTATATAATAGTTGGCGCCGATGCTCTTACTGTCCAGGCGCAAAATGCGTTTATAAAAATTTTAGAGGAACCACCAAAAAATGTTGTTTTTATGCTTTTGTGCCGTTCTTCATCTTCGCTTTTGGGTACGATTCGTTCTAGATGTAGAAAATATTCTAAAAATAGAGATGAATCGTTGGCACTGAAGAAAGACTTACATGAACTTGCTGATAAAATCGCTGATTCAGCTTGTAAGAAACACTATTGCGATGTTCTTAAATATACTGCGGAGATTCCCGGCGAGAGGGCATATTTAAAATTGCTTATGGAATCGGTTTTAGAAAGAATTTTAAAACTTTTTTCCTGCGGCGAAACGGATTCAAGTATAACTTATAGCGAGGTTATAGGGGTTGCTGATTCTGTAAAAAATCTAATCAAGATTGTAGATAATAATATTAATTTGAATTTAATTAAATGCTTATTTGCGGCATATTTGCAATTCCAAGTCGGAGGGGAAAATGAAACTATTAGGTGTTAGGTTTAGAGAAATTGGAAAAATATATTACTATTTAAGCGATGACGATAATATAAAGCTTAAAGATATGGTTATAGCTACAACAAAGTTAGGGGTACAATGCGGAGAGGTTTTAATCATAAAAGATGTCGGTGATGACGACGATGCTTTAAAAGCGGAGAAAATATTGCGTAAAGCCACTCCGGAAGACTTAGATTTACTAAAAGAAAAAAGAGTTAAAGAGCTAAACGCCCTTTCGATTTGCAAAGAAAAGGTTAATAGTCATAAGCTTAAGATGAAGCTCATAGATGCCGAATATATGTTTGATTACGGTAAATTGATTTTCTATTTTGTTGCGGAATCTCGTGTAGATTTTCGTGTGCTTGTTCGTGAACTTGCCAGAATTTTTAAAGTAAGAATAGAGTTAAGGCAAATTGGCATCAGAGATGAAGCCAAGATGATTGGAGATATCGGAATTTGTGGGCGTAAACTTTGTTGTGCCAGCTTTTTAAATAATTTCCAGTCAGTATCTGTAAAAATGGCAAAAGACCAGAACTTATCACTTAATCCATCAAAACTTTCGGGTGTTTGCGGTAGATTGATGTGTTGCCTGAAATACGAGCAGGATACTTACAGGGATATATTAAAGCAGATGCCTAAGATAGGCGAAACCGTTAAAACCGATTCAGAAAATGGAGTTGTTACTTCATATGATGCTTTAAAAGAGCTTGTAGAAATTGAGTGCGAAGTTTCTCCCGAGATTACTGAGCGGAAATCTGTAAGGCTTTCAGATATAATCGTTGGGGATTAATGTATATTGATTTTTGGACCAAAACGTTGTAAAATAATGTCAGGGACTTTTTGAAAAAGCGTTTTATAAATTGGGATTTCGAAAAGTTTGAGTTTGAGATAAAGTAATGCTAAAATAATTAAAATTATGTAGACTGTTATGAAACCTCAAAATTAAATTGGCGGTGCGAAAATTTGAAAAAAGACGATATGAACAAGCGTTATACCGATTTGAAAAAGAAATTGCTTGAAAAAAAGTTTGAAAATATGAACGGTCAGCAACAAAAGGCCATATTTAGTGTAAATGGACCAGTAATGGTTCTTGCCGGGGCCGGAAGCGGGAAAACGACTGTAATTATAAATCGTATTGTTAATATTGTTAGATTTGGGAATGCGTATTTGGACAGTTCTGTTCCCGAGGGGTTAAATAGCGATATTATTACTAATTTGGAAAGTGTTTTAACAAGTGGCGGAGATGCCTCTGATGCCCAAGATATAATAAAACGTGATGCCGTAAAACCATGGAATGTGCTGGCAATTACGTTTACTAATAAAGCAGCTGATGAGCTTAAATCCAGATTGCTTTCCGGCCTTGGAGAAGAGGCAAAAGATGTTTGGGCATCAACGTTTCACTCGCTCTGCGTTAGAATATTAAGAGTGCATGCCGAAAAACTTGGTTATACAAACCATTTTACTGTTTATGACAGCGATGATTCCAAACGTGTTATTAAAGAATGCCAAAAAGTATTGAAAATAGAAGATAAAATTCTTTCTTATAAATCTATACAAAACGAAATTTCACGTGCAAAAGATCAGCTTATAGACTCCGAGCAGTACAAGAAAACTGCGGCCGGAGATTTTAGATTATCTAAAATTTCAGAAGTTTATGATATTTATCAGAGAAAACTTGTTGAGTCTGATGCAATGGATTTTGATGATTTAATATTTAACACTGTTAAATTGTTTAAATCTTTCCCTGACGTGCTTGAAAAATATACCAATAAATTCAAGTATATATTGGTTGATGAATATCAAGATACTAACTATGCGCAATATGTTTTAATTGACATATTAGCCAAGAAGAATGGGAACTTGTGTGTTGTTGGTGATGATGACCAAAGTATTTACAAGTTCCGTGGTGCGACTATTGAAAATATAATTAATTTTGAAAGTAACTTCCCCGGAGCCAAAACAATTAGATTAGAGCAAAATTATCGTTCTACTAAGAATATTTTGAATGCTGCAAATGCTGTTATAAGTAATAACTCCGGGCGCAAAGGCAAGACGTTATGGACCGAGAATGAAGAAGGCGACAAAATTAAAGTTCATACGGCTTATAGTGAGCATGATGAAGCAAGTTATATAGCTGATGCTATTCAAAGTTGTGTGGATAGCGGTGCAAGTTATAGCGATTTTGCTATTCTTTATAGAATGAACTCGCAATCTAATGTTATTGAAAAGACATTTATAAAAAAAGGTATACCGTACAGAATGCTTGGCGGCCTTAGGTTCTATGAGCGTAGAGAAGTTAAAGATATGATGTCATATCTAAGTGTGATAAATAACCCATCAGATGAAATAAGATTGCGCAGAATTATAAATCAGCCACGTCGTTCAATAGGCGAGCGCACTATAACGCAGGCATCAGAAATCTCTCGCGATACGGGATTAACTATGTTTGAGGTTATTCGTAGGTGCGAGGAATTTGAAGGATTGCAAAGAGTAGCTGTAAAATTGAGGTCTTTTGCTTGCCTTATGGATGAACTCATCGAGGCCTATAATGAACCCGATATTACAATACATGGATTATACGAACTAATTTTAGAAAAAACCGGATACATAGATTATTTGAAATCTGAAAACGACAATAGTGAAAGCCGTATTGAAAACGTTAAAGAACTTATGAATAACATAATAAAATATGAGGAAGACAATCCGGATTCCGCCACTTTAACCGGCTTTTTGGAAGAAACATCGCTTATTTCCGATGTAGATAACTACGATGAAGATGCGGATGCTGTGGTTATGATGACGCTCCATTCTGCTAAAGGGCTTGAATTCCCAACAGTATTTATTCCGGGATTTGAAGAAGGCGTGTTCCCTGGTATACAATCACTTGAAAGCGATTCTGAAATAGAGGAAGAACGTAGACTTGCTTATGTTGGAATAACTCGTTCACGTAGAAATTTATATATTTTAAATTCTGATAGTAGAATGGTTTTTGGTAGTACGTCGCATAATAAACCATCAAGGTTTTTGGAAGAAATTCCGGATGAACTTTTGGAAAAAACTAAATCTAAATATTGGAAAACCCTAAAAAAAGGGGAAGATGCACCTCGTTCAGCGCAAGAGGTGCGTGCACGTTCTGTACTTTCAGCACATCATTTTGGGCAAGTTTCGGCAGGAGCTTCTGCTGATGGTTTAGCGCATAGCGCTTCGCGTGTATCATATAAAGCCGGAGACAAGGTTTTCCATAATGTTTTTGGGTATGGTGTGATTATTAATGCAGATAACATTGCCGGAGATTATATGCTGGATATAAATTTTGATAATGTAGGCAACAAGAAGTTGCTTGCAAATTATGCAAATTTAAGAAAAGAATAGTAAATAAATTAATCACACAAAAATATTTTCCCCCATAGTATGTATTGAAAATTAAAATTTCAATTATGCCGTGCCTGATCTCGGTGCGGCAGTTAAACATACTATAGGGGGATTTTACATGACAGAGAATTTTTCGCCGTTCTCGTGCCAAGACGGTCAATTTAAAGAATCCGTTTGCATAGATGCATATAGAGTTTATGATTCTTGTGCGGATAAAGATTGTTTAGAAAATTTAAGAGTAAATTTTAGTGAATCGGCACAGCATATCATAGATCAATCAAATAGCGTCCGTGTTAAAAGCGTAAATGTTATAACTACGTATATAGACCTAGAAGCTATTCCTTTTAGAAGAGGCTATTATACTGTTGATATGACCTACTTTTTTGAGGTAAATCTAGAGGCATTTATAGCGCCTACCGTTATGCCTGCAACAGTTAGCGGATTAAGTATTTTTAATAAAAAAGTTGTTCTTTACGGCAGTGAAGGCAACGTTCGTATATTTAGTTCCGATTACACCGCAGGAGACTCTGACTTCCAGAATATTCCCATAGGCAACTTGCCAAAAGCTACAGTCCAGGTTGCAGACCCTGTTGCACTTTCTGCAAAGCTTTGCGACCCTTCAGATTGTTCCAGTCAGCCGCAGTGCAGAGTACCGGATTCTATATGTAGACGTTTTGGCGGCGAATTTGTTCGCAGCAATAACGTAAACAAAACCGTTGCGGTAACTCTTGGATTGTTTACAATAGTACAAATAGAGCGCAATGTACAAATGAGAATACCTGCATATGATTTTTGTATACCTCGTAAAGAGTGCGTAGCTTCAACGGATGATCCTTGTGATTTGTTTAGTAGGATAGAATTCCCTACTGAAGAATTTTTCCCACCTCGACCATCTGATATATCAGATCAATCCACTTGCGGTGGGTGCCGTAGAAACTCCACAGAGCAAAATTAAAGTTTAATATTTTAATCTCGCCTTCAACAGCCATAGTGCTTTTGGGGGTTAATTTATTTGGGTTATTGTAGTCAAATTAATAATAGATTTTAAAAATTGGCGCTAAGAAATCTTAGCGCCTTAATTGTTTATATGAAATTTTGTTCTAAAATTAAAGTAAGAATGAGTTTATTAAATTTCTTTATTAAGCTTGATTATGTAATAACTATCTACAAGTATATATATAACAATGCTCAATGCTATAAATATAATTATCCAAGATGGTATATTCATGTATTTGGACATGGATATCATCCAAAAACAGAGTGCTATATTTATCCCATATAGTAGTTTGCCTGCTTTAGCTTCAGCTTTTGTTCTTATCAAGACATTTCGCTCATCACCTAATTCTACATCTAAACTTTCATAATATTTTGGATTTTTATTTCTAATAAGATTTCTTAGTGTTCCTGACAGCCCTACACTAAATGTGCCTGAACCCAATACAAAAATTATTCCTGTAATCTGCTCTTGAACTTCTATGTTTTTAGACAGCAATAAACATG
>CAYUTE010000214.1:0-7145 GCA_964447545.1 uncultured Eubacteriales bacterium | reverse complement strand
TTTGCAAGCGCTTCTACTACCAAATAATAAAGCGCATCTATTTGGTCATCATGCTCATGGCTATCATCCGCACTAAAGGCTTCACATTCGTTCAAAAAGTCGGGATTAAAGCCGTAAGTTTCATCTGAAGGCAACAATACTGTGCCGTTTTCCAACTGGCCTGCAATTGACATTACCCTTGATAGTTTGTCATTTTCAGTCTTTGTGCCCTTAACTGGTATTCCTTTTCTTTGCAAGTTTTGAATTAATCCAGTGCCACTTGCCTTATCTTCTACAAATAAACCGCTGCAACACAAAGAACAGTATTGCAAAAACTTATATTTTTCGTAAATTTCAAGCGCCCTTCTTTCCAGCTCCGGTGCTTCCCATTTGCCGCGCCAAATATCCAAAACATGTATTTTCTCATCCGGTGTTACACCGCCAACCATAAAAACTGAATAATCGTTATGCTCTTTCACCTTTTGAGCTGTATCGGCCGTTATTAAAAGTCTTGTATATTTATATTGTTGGTTCAAAGAATAATATTTAAACCATTTACGTTTTATAACCTGGCCGCCTTTTATTATGGGAGTTTGCTGATATTGTGCCATCCAGCTGAATTGGTCTATTTGCAGCTCCTTAATCCTTTCGGACGTGTATTGTGAAGGTAATTGGCATGTGCCATCTTCAGCTATTAAAGGAGCCTTTACTGTTTTAAAATTATATACCTGTTCCAATAAAGCGCTTAAATCCTCTGTATGCAAGCGCTGCATAATGTTTATAATTGGTGCATTGGATGTGTTCAGCCTTGACAACAAAGTTTCTTTGAAATAATCAAAAACCTTTTGCCGCATAATTTTTGATGCCATATCTTTTGGTTTTGCTGCATCATCCAAAATAAGTGCTCCGCTAAAGCCACTATTATTTCTTATACTTGCACCAAAACCCGTTATTTGTCCACCTATAGGATTAAAAAGAATTGTACCGCCCTGTTCTGTTGTTATAATATGGGATGAAAACTTAGGCGTATTTTTAACATTTGAAATATAATCTTTCCAAAATGAATTTATAGGGTCAACTTCCAATGTCTCATATTCTAAATTAACGGGAAACATTGCCACATACGCTGGATGTGTTAAAATGCTTCTTAATTTATCTGCCACCGTACGTAACAGGGCCTCAGAATAAGATGTGTATATAAAATTACATTTTTTGTTTTTAGCATAGGCGTAAGAAACAAAATACTGTGCAAGCGTAGTTTTGCCTGCACGCGGTGGGATATTAATATTTATACGAGTATCCTCTAAATTGTAAATATTTTTAAAAGTATTAAATAATAGCTTGTGTATAGGTTCAAAGATAAAAGGCCTGCCTTCAATAAGTTCAAACATATATAAGAAGTAATCATGAAACCCCCTTTTTAATAATTCCCTACCTATTAATTGCGGCTCAAGCATTTATGCACTCATTTCTTCTATGTAATCTATCTTGCATTATTTACTATCCTTCCTTTTAAAATGATTAATAACAATATATTATGTATTGTCATTGTTGTTTCTCCCTTCTATAATTTTAGTTTTGTTTAAAACGCTATCAATATGGTCGTTTGCTTCTTTTACGCCTTCTTTATCAATGAACATAATTTGCGCAGCCGGTACAGCATCCGTCTTTTTTTCGCCTATGGCTTCATAGGCAAATTCTAAAAACCGGGTCAAGTGTCCTAAGCTTGTGCGCGGTGATATACTTTTAGATGTACATATTTTAAGCAATGCCTCTAAAGAGTTTATCTGTTCCCCTGCTTCAAAGCCCATTTCTTGCAGCTTCTCTCTTAATGGCATTGGGGCCGGATTAATCAGCAACTGTTCTATTAACTCTCTAAAAAGCTTTTTTTCACGCCTTGCCTTAACAGATGCCTTTCCCCCAGCAGATGCCAATTTTCTTTGCTCATCCTCTGTTAATTGGTTCATAGGAATTAAATTTTCTTCACCTTTTGTCATATTAAACCTCTTTTAGTCTATATTTTTAATAGTGCCACCTGTAAAGCAATATTGCAAATTTTCTGTCTCTATATAATATAACAATATTGCTGATTTTTTTTCGCCATTTGTCCTAAATCGAAATTGCACATTATCAAGCGCAATTCCTTTATTTTTTTGTAGCGTTTTTAAATATTTATTTAGAGCTGTAATATATTTGACAAATATAATTCCTTTTAATTCCGCCTCAAAATCTGTTGAAAATTCAAATTTTAGTCCAGTCAACTCTTTTTTAATTTTAAAATCTGTGTCACTGTCATAATCACAATATTTATTTATAGTTACCCAATATTGCTGTATATCGAATTCCATAAGCAAATAAGAGCCTTGTCCATTCAACATAGGCGCAATAGATGATAAAACTTCTGTATCTTCCATATTTAATGCGAATAAATTATGCGAAAAAGCATCATTTTCAAAAATAGTATCTAACTTTGTAACGTAAGCAGCTCGTATCGCTGAACATGAATATACAACATTTGCTTTTTCCATACCCTCTAAGTAAAATTTTATCCAGGGGTGTTTTAATTCATCCAAATTGAAGCAAAAGCCGACTTGTGTGCTTTCTTCAAAAATTGATATTAAAGAAACTATTTCCTTGAAGGCCTTTAGTTTCAAACCAAATAACGTATTTTCATTATTAAAACTTGCATTTCTTTTTTGTAAGTAATTGCTGATTAAATATTTTACACCATCTGACAATTTTATAGAATAACGCATAACAGCGCTAAAATCGGCCATTTCTAATTGAAGTGCTTCATTGTACCTAAAAGTAAGAGCAAGATTATCATTTTGAAAACCACTACTGATATTTAAAACCTCCTCGCAGCTGGCTGAGGAAATAAAAACATTTTTATCTTTGTTAACGCTATCAGTATTAACTAGGTCTGCGTATATAAGCGATTTTAGTAAATATGCATTTTCATTGTTGACAATATATTTTATTGCTATAGAAAAATTTTTATTTTGTAATAATGTTATTTTTTGTATTTCTTCATCCACAGAAATAAATATATGTTCATTTGCGCATTTAATTTCTAAAAAAGTTATAAAATCGTTTATTGCAAAATTACTTAAAATGTATTCTTTCTCGAAGGTGTTATTTTCATCAATATTAATTAGAACTTTGACTGCTTCTTGTCCATTGGTGGCACAAAATTCTATACCAATATGCGTAAAACGCATTACGTTAACTTTTGAAGGTTTATCACTTATTTTTTTTAAAGCTTTTAAGGCATTTAATAATTCTCGCTTATTTACTTGTATTGTATAGTTATTTTTATTCATTATTTTGCCCCTTTTGACTGTTTGTAATTACCACTTTGCCGTTACGTTTAAGTTCTTGCCAAATTAAGGTTGCCTTTACACGTAAAGCACCGTGCTCATTAACTTTGGCCCAGGACAAACCTAATTTTTTATAAATTGCCCAAATATGCTGTCTGATTGTATTAATTGAATTCCATAGCATATTGGCTATTTGCAAATTGCTATATCCTTGTGCAACAAGTTCCATTACTTCTGTTTCCTTTTGTGTTAACTTTTCTGATTTCATTTTGCTCTTTTTCCTTATGATATAACCGTTTTAATAATATATAATAAAGCTTATTAAATTATTAAATCTGACTTATAAAAATGTATAAAAGTGATAATAACATACAATACTCAAAGCTCTCTTGAATAAAAATTATTTTTTTAATGCTTTTTATCACATTTTTTAGTTTTATTTTAAAGCTTTTGCAAAAATTCTTAAAAATAGAATTTTTATTAATATTATTAATAGTTTCATTATCTAAATCATTTAATAATTGAAAATACAATCTTTGTGTCATTATAGATGCCGATTTTAAGAAGTTCAATAAATCAGCCTTATAGATGTAATTATTTGATGCTTTAAATTTCTTAAGCAGCCTATAATAAGCCGGACTTCTATATTCTTCTATTTCTAGCTTCATAGCCATACACAAAGCTTTTGCTTTAGTTTCTTTTTTTAACATTTTTATACCCCTTTAAATTCTGCAAGTTTATATCTTTTGTATTTAATTTTCTTTATACGTCTAATTCCATCTAAGCCAATAATAGATTTTTCTTTAATCTCATATACCCATTCAAGAGGAATACCAAATACCTTTTGCAAATCTCGTATAGGGCCGCAAGGGTAATTCATAAACGGAAGTAAATCCCTTGTGGTTGTAGAGCCATTTTTAATAATCTGATTTAAAATAATGCTTTCGTGAATGTTCAAAGAAAGGACATATTCTATTTTGTTTTTTATCTCTTTAGTAAACATTTTGCCATCCTCATGTCTCAATATATTTTTTTAAAATTTCAATTGCTGAAGAGCATCCCCTTGCAATACCTACGCAATACCCTTCTTTATCGAACCATTCAACCCATTCTTTTTGCTCTGTTGAAATTTTTCCGCCTTTCTGACGCTTCATTTCTATTAAAAGAACCTCATGGGTTTTGCTTTTGTTTCTTGTAAAAATAATTAAATCCGGAAACCCTTTTGAAAGGCCCATTCTTTTAAGTGTTCTTGAATAGGCTGCATAGTTAAAAGCTGTTTTTGGCATTTTAAAGCCATTCTGAGTACTTACAACTTTAATTCCCTTGGTCTCGCAAAATTCAATAAAGGCTATTTGTTCTTCTTTTTCTAACGGTGTTATATTTTTAGCCATATTCGCCCCCTTTAAAATACTCATCTATAATACTGCGTTTATTCATATATGTCAATACTTATTTAGAACAATTTTCTATATACTTCAAAAAATTAAATAATTTTTTATGAAGTTCAATGCGCTTATCTAGTGAAAAAAGCCATGAATTTTTTAGCTCAACAAGACATTCTTCATCATAGATGCAAATTATATCATTAAGACTTTTAATGCCGTTTTTAGAGCTAAAATTATGGTTTTTAAAGAAATTTCTAACTTCTTTTGCATTCAATTTAAACATACACAAAAAATAACAGCGCTCATATAATGAATATAGCTTTGCAAATTTTTCTTTAATAAGCTTCCCTTTTTTATTTTTTCTATCACTACGCATTTTCACAGCAATATTTTTATATGTTTGCCCATTGGACTTACGAGAATTAGACAATAATTCATTGGCACTTTTTTTATCTGCGCCGCTTATAAAAGAATTATTATTGTGTTCCATGCATTTTTCTTCATTTTCTAGCTCAAAAATATTAAACGCACAAATTTTTCTAGTACATTTATTTTGCATAGACAACATTATCCTCTTTTTTATCGCCAATCCAACCGCAATAATAATCTTTATTTTTTAAAAATGCCCGCAAATAATCTTCAACTGTTTGTTTTGTTCTTAAATGATACCCAAAAATAGAAAAGGATTTAGGAGTGGAATTTATTGTTTTTTGAATATATATATTATATACTTTATTATCGTGTTCATTAAAAATAATTGCGCAGTTAATAAGCTTTTTTATTTCCTCAGATGCAGCCCATCTTTTGTTTGTCAAAAGATTAGTTAATGTATCTTCAAAAATAGTCACGTCTAAACGGTCTTTTAAATTGTCACTTAATTCATTATATGCATTAATAATGCGTTGCTTTATTTCTTTAGGGTTATTAAGTTTATCTTTGTTTTGTTTAATATAATCTTCAATAATATTTAAAAAATTTTGAGAATTTTCTTCTTTATCTATATTATTATCTATATTATTATGTGGTAAATTTTGTGAGGCTGCCTGGTAAATTTTACTAGGCTGCTTATCATTTTTTACTATACAGCTTTGTAAATTTTGTGAGGCTGCTTGGTAAATTTTACTAGACTTATTGCCACAATCAGTTCTTTCCGGATAGTTGCTTATTCTGCTTTTTAACTCTCTTTGTCTGCCGTTAAAACTATTATAATATAAAAATCCTAATTTTATAAGTTTTGAAATAGACTTGCTGACTGCACTTTCACTACAGCCGCAAAATTCTGCAAAATATTTATTGCTTGCAAAACAGCCCCGTTCAGATTGGTCGAGACTGTCAATTTCTACAAGCAACACTTTATCTAACATAGATAAGCTTTCATTTAGCCATATATGCTTTGGTATCCATACTCCTTTAAAATCCCTCTCCATTAATCACGCCCCCCTTTTTTATCACAATTATAATACATATTTGTTTCCATTCCAATAAAAGTTAATGTTTCTTAAAATATATCTTGGCTTATGATTAAAAAATATCTCATAGCTTAAACCCTCTTATTATGTCGTATAAATCTTCATAAATTTCACGATATGTTTTTTTGTGCAACTATCATCTATATACATAAGATTTTTTCCCATTTGATTAATATAATCTTTAAGCTGTTCGTAAATTTCGGCCTGTTCCGGCTTTAAAACTATATAATTACTTTCTTCTAAACATTGTTTAATTTCTTCAATGTGTTCGTCCAAATCTACTTCAGTTGTTATACGAATTACCGTCATTCTTTCCTCCTTACTCAAAAAATACAATACAAAGAGCATTTTTAAACACTCCCATTTCTTCGTTGTTCTTATTTAAGAACTTGTAACCCTTTCTAAGCCATATTATTTGCGTATTAAGATTTATGCGTGGATTGTTGATAATATAGTCTTGAAAGTATTTTGTTTCTGTTCGCACAGGAATAAGCATAGCGGTTTTGTTCCCTTTTTGCTGTTCTTCATAGGCTTTTTTAAGCCATTTTGCACACTCGTTAAAAGGCGGATTGCACCAATTTTTGTACATCCAGTCTAATTTTAAACCGTCGCTTTCTTCATGAATTTTATAATAGTTTAGAGCAGGTATATTTTCATCTGTGCAGCAGACATCCAAATCAAAAAATGGCCTATCAAAATGCTTTAAAGCTATTTGATACAATACAGGTGGTGTCTTATAATCGTTTTCGTTGTAGTCGTAATTGTATTTAGGCATTGTTATACTCCCAAAATGCTACATAAAACAAATAAATATGTTAAAAGCATTACTATTCCACTTATAAAGAAATATACTGAAATAATTCTCATATCAGGATAATCTTTCCAGCTAACATAAGATGTGTAAAAAAGCATGCAAGCAAATAAAGGTAATGCTAAAGAAATTAAAATAATTAATATTATTTCGCTCATTTTAATACCGCCTTTATTATTTC
>CAYUTE010000213.1:0-2036 GCA_964447545.1 uncultured Eubacteriales bacterium | reverse complement strand
TTGGTCTTATTCTATGTTACATAATTTAAGACAATTAGCATTAGATTATGAGGGAATAAATATACCTATTAGAGAATTTTACGACCAAAAAGAAATCGGAACAAAGTTTAAAGAATTTATTTGCCATTGTGATTGTGACGGTTTGTATATTTCAAAGTCAAGCAAACGATATGAAAAAATAAAAAAACAAGTTGAAAAAAAATACGGTCAATTAAATTGTTTCTTTGGCGACTTAGATAAATTAAAAGAAGAAGTACAAGAATTAAATAATTTTATGCTAGAAAAAGCACAAGGTAGTGTTAAGCAAGCATGGATTGATTTTTATAACGATGTAACAAATAGTAGAAAAATTTTAGAATTTTGTTAAAGAAAGTGAGGAAAACTAAATGGTAAAATTTGCAGACGACGCAGAAAAAGTAACTTCGGCTCAACCGGGGGAATACTTATTTAAAATTTATGAAGTAAACGAGAAAAGAAGTCAAGCAGGAAATGATTATTGGCAGGTTAAATTTGAAAGCAAAGAAGGTGTAAAAGTTTGTGATAACTTCATGTTCTTTGGCAAAGCAGCAAGTAAAACCTTGTCTTTATTAACGGCTCTAGGCTTGGCGGACGGGGAAAACTTCCCTAAAAAAGAATTATCAACGGATGATATTTTAGGTAAGTTACTTTACATTGATACTATCAAAGACAAAGAAAGCGAATTTTTAAAATGTCCTTGGAGTTCATCAGGGTATAGACCTTATGAGGGCAAATCAAAAGTTAAAAAGAAACCTTTAGATGAAGAAATAGATGTAGAAAATGAACTGCCGTTCTAGCAGAGGGGATTATTCCCCTCTTTGGTAAGTGAAAACATAAGAGGGAATAGTAATAAGTTAAATGATTGAAACAGGATAGGTGAAAGTAACAGGATATCGGATTGAAACATGATGTATGATAGCAGCAAAGAGGATGATTGAAAACACGAGCATAGAAAGTATCAACAAATCGGATTGAAACAAATTATAAGATAGCAGCAAGTAGTCTGATTGAACCAATTGAAAGGACAGAAAAATGATTGAATTAGAACCAATTAAAAAACTAACAAGAGACATTATTAAAGCAAGTGCAACACTAGGAAAAGCGGAAGCAAGGTACTTAGTCGACCAATATTACCAACTTCAAGCCTACCGAATTGCCACAAAAAACCAAATACGCTCAATAGTTAAAAGCGAAACAGAAGAACCGCACGAAACAATATCCTTTTTTGCTAACCAAATGGAAATGCTAGAAAATGAGATTAAAAAAGCACTAAAGGCTTATGTGCAAAGTCAAGAGTTAGGACAATGGCTTTTAGGTATTACGGGTATAGGTGAAGTTATATCGGCAGGGCTACTTGCTAATCTTGATATAGAAAAAGCTCAAACGGCAGGGGCATTTTGGAGATTTTGCGGACTTGACCCTACGATTGAATGGTTAGGGGCAGAAAAAGCAAGAAAAACCGTAGAGGAAGTATGCGGAAGCAAAAAATCTTATGATGTTGAAGATTTTGCGAAGTTAGCAGTCGCTACTAATTGGGGATATAATGGCTTTATAGAACATTTTAAAGAAGTTAAACCTACTAAAACAAACTTGGTTAAATATCTTTCAAGAGTACCTTATAACAAAAGAATGCGTACTTTGATGTTTAAAATCGGTGAAAGTTTTGTTAAGGTGCAAAATAACGATAACGATTTTTACGGCAAATTATTCGCACAGCGTAAAGCTTTAGAACAAGCAAAAAATGAATTAGGAGAGTACGCAGAACAAGCAAAAGCTAAACTTGAAAAATATAAAATCGGCAAAGATACCGAAGCTTATAAATGGTATTCTGAAGGTAAATTACCACCAGCACATATACATGCAAGAGCAAGAAGGTATGCAGTTAAAATATTTATAAGCCATTTATTTGATAAATGGTATAAAATACATTATAATCAAGAACCGCCTAAACCTTTTGCCATATCAATTTTAGGGCATGTACACGAGATAAAACCGCCATACAATGATTAATTTATAAT
>CAYUTE010000212.1:0-2500 GCA_964447545.1 uncultured Eubacteriales bacterium | reverse complement strand
TATTCACAAGCTTTTGCAAGTGCTTTTGATACTTTATCAGAGGGCGCACGGTTATTCTTGTTATTTCTCAAAGTGCTGATGTATGCAGGTGTAATGTCAACGCCTGATTGTTTACAACGCTCTGCAATCTCTTTTACAGTTAAACCGCTATCCTCAATAATCATATTTAACAATGTTGTGTATGCCATATTTTCACTACCTTTCGTGAGTATAATATCACATAATAACTTTTTTGTAAATAGGTGTTGACAAAATTATTACGCTGTGATATATTAGCATAGCAAACTAAATTGTTATTGATTGTCGACAAAATAATTATGACTTGTTTGTGTGGTGCTTATGCACCCGCTTTTTGCGGTCGTTTATCGACCGCACAAGCGGTTATTTAAGGACAAAAGGTTAGTATTACCCTTTTGTCTATTCTGTGTCATTTGTGCCAAAATCAAAAGAAAGGAGTTTTATTATGAAAACTCAAGTAAAAAATTATTATTATATTTATTATGAGGAGGAAATCTATGTCAAAAAAATCTGATACGAAGTCAAGAAAGTATCAATTAACCATTAACAACCCGCAAGAAGCAAATATTACTCACGAAACAATCAATACCATTATGAAAGAAATAAAATGGGTTTACTATTGTTTGTGTGATGAGATAGGGGAACAGAAAACCCCACACATTCATATTTTCTTTGTTTGTGAAAATGCAATCCGTTTCAGCACATTAAAAAAGCTTTTTCCTACTGCACATATTGAAAGTGCAATCGGCTCTTGTAAAGAGAATAGGGATTATATTCGCAAAGAGGGTAAATACCTTAACAGCGATAAAAAAGAAACTAATATGCCCGAAACTTTTGAAGAATACGGTGAAATGCCCCTTGATAGAGTATCAAAGAATGAAAGAATATCCGACCAAGTGCTTCAAATGCTCGAAGATGAAAAGTCTATTGCCGAAATAATTAAGGCATTCCCAAGTTATGCTACAAGAATTGCTCAGCTTGAAAAAGCACGTCAAACGATATTAGAAGATAAATACGGCAGTAATTGGCGTGATGTTGATGTTACATATATTAGCGGAGAAACGGCAACGGGAAAAACTCGCTTCGTAATGGAAAAATACGGTTATCCAAACGTTTATAAAATTACAAATTATAAAAACCCTTTTGATAATTACCGTGGCGAAGATGTTATTTTGTTTGATGAATTTCGAAGCTCTATACCGCTTACTGATATGTTGCAATATATTGACGGCTATCCTTGTCGATTACCTGCACGATTTGCCGATAAAATTGCTCTTTTTACAAAAGTATATATTGTCAGTAATATTGATTTGGACAAACAATATCCAAATATACAAAACGAAGATGCTTTTACGTGGAACGCTTTTGTTCGTAGAATAAACAATATAAAAAAATTTGAGAAAAACAACGGTAATTTTCCATTTACATCTAATGATGAAATTGTCATTACCGATTTGTCTAAAGAGAATTATTTGAAATGAGGTGTTTTGTATGTTTGAAAATTCTAAAGAGGTTCTTACCGTTAAGGAAGCCTGCATAGCTCTTTCAATGGGACATAACACCTTGTATCGTCTGTTAAAACAAGGTAATATCAAATCTATAAAAGTCGGAAAAAAATATTATATACCAAAGGTCTTTTTAATTGACTTTATTAACTCATTTAAATGATATATAATACTGCTTGTAATGGTAGTGTTTCCAAAAGAAAGGAGTTAACAATGACAGGAAGCCTACAAACAAAAAACGGCAAATATTATGCCGTCATAAATTTAACCGATATTAACGGTAAACGTAAACAAAAATGGATTTCAACAGGTTATGAAATCAAAGGCAATAAGAAAAATGCTGAAAAATTCTTGAGGGAGAAACTCAAAGAGTTTGAATTGCACGAAAACCTTATACCGACAGATATTTTATTCAGCGATTATGTTTTGCATTGGCTTGATTTAATTGAAAAGAAAGTTGATACAATTACATATCAAGGTTATAAAAGCGTTGCAAAAGCTCATATAATTCCATATTTTAAGGATAAAGGCGTTAAGCTCTCCAATATCAAGCGAAACGATATACAAGATTATATCGACATAAAATCAGCTTGTGGTCGTTTAGACGGTAAAGGCGGTTTATCACCTAAAACAATTAAAACTCACAGACTGATAATTCAGCTCGTTTGCAAAGAAGCTGAGAAAAACGACTTAATACTTAAAAGCCCTTGCGAATTTGTTGTCCTGCCAAAGCAGCAACGCCGTGAAGCAGATTTTTACAGTATAGAAGAGCTTAAGCAGTTGTTTAGTGAGTTAAAAAACGAGCAATTATATCCTCTGTTGTATTTTACTGTTATGTATGGTTTACGGCGTAGTGAGGTTTTAGGGCTGAAATGGGATAGTATAAACTTTGATAACAATATTATAACAATAAAACACACCGTTGTAAGATATACAACTATTGTTGAAAAAGACAGTACAAAAAACGCTTCAAGCCA
>CAYUTE010000211.1:0-2944 GCA_964447545.1 uncultured Eubacteriales bacterium | reverse complement strand
GCATACATGGTCATTAAGTATTCATAGGCGTCACCAAATGTATCTATATTGTGATTTTTTACGTCCCCTAAATCCATATCAGCAATACCTTTTAATAGTTTCACCAGTTTTTCGTTTCTTCTTGTAACAGTAGAACCCAGTTTATTACTGTTTACATCAAAATCGTCAAACAGACCTTTAAAATCGTTTTCCGAAGAACGTGAAAGTGCGGATTTTTCTATATTATTAAATATTTTTTCGAGCGTTTCGTTGAGATTTTCATCTTTATCGGCTCGCTTACAGACATTACAAAACAACTCACTAGGTAGAATAAAAAATCCTTTCTCTTCTATTATACTGTTTCTGATATGTTCTGCTTCTTTATCAGAAATTTTAGAAAAATCAAATCCATTATTCCCAGCTTCGGTTTCTCCTTCATTTATGTAATTAGTTAAATTTTCTGATATGCAACGATAAAACATAGTGCTAAGTACATAACTTTTAAAATCCCAACCATCAACAGCACCTCTCAACTCTTCTGAAATTCCCCAAATAGCTCTATGCAGTTCATCTCTCTTGTTATTTTTTTCGATTTTACCCATTCCCCCATACCCTTTCTATTTTGCTCTTATTTTGATTTTAAGAGCGTTTTTTATTTGAATGACAAATTATACTCTTAAAGTATAAACTCGTCTATTTGCCCGCTTAAAATTGATTTAAATGATATATCTATCATCATGACAAACAATCTGATATTCATAAGATTAATTTCCCCACCACTGATTTACAGTTTTACAGATTATCAGAAATTACCATCCATTTTTGTCAGCAAAAAAATCAACGTCTATAAGCTTTTTGCCGGTTTTGGCAATATAAACATTCTGAGCAAGTTGTATATATATATTTAACCGTGCATTCCCCTCGCAAAAAGTCTTCCCGTTTCTTTGTACAAGTTTTTTATTAAACAATTGTCCAGACTTGTCTTTTTTCAAGAAATAGTTAGCTACATCAAGCACGTTAAGCATAATAGAACACCCCTTGCAAGTTTTCCCTCTGTGTTTGGTCCATTAATACATTCGTTTTAAGCCCCAAAAAAGAAGAGTTTTTATAAAAACGATTAATTATACTCCCAAGATATAAAACAGTCTATTTACCCATTTAAAATCAATTTAAACATCATGTGCGAGCTTTTCTTCGCCATATTGTGATACCCTATTATCCATGTCCATGCCCTGTAGACCCCAATTTATTTCATCTAACAGTATATTATCTGAATTATTAGCACTGTACGTGTAAGAACGTGTTAGGGGGGCATACACTGTGTAATAATCCCCAGCAATAGCATCATCTAATCTTTCTATCTTTTTGTCGTAGTTTCCCCCTGAGACTTTTTCCAATCTCTGGAGGAAGTGCATAGCTGCTGCTATATCAACAGATTTTTTCCGTTTAAGCCTGATATTGAATACAGCTAAAACCTTATCGGCTATAATTATATCTTCAGAATGTTTGTTAATATAATCATTCGTGTTATCAGGGATAATATTTTCATTCTCTGGGTAATGGTTTGATTTTTCTTTTTTATATTTTTCTACACTAGTATTAATAGATTTATTATTAGTAGATTTATTATTAGTAGATTTATCTTTGGTATGTCGTTTTTTGCAGACCCCCTGTGTCGTTTTTTGCAGACCCCTGTGTTGTTTTTTGCAGACCCCCTGCAGTTTTTGACATACCTTTATCTGATACCAACCCAAGATAATTTTCCCCAAATCCATAGTAGGAAAAAGACCCCCCATTTTTATCAAAATGGTGTATTAATACACCCAACTCACACATTTTTTGGAACCGTCCAAATACACTTCTTTTTTTAATAGGCATCAACGGCAAATCATCAAGTATAGAAGCGTAATTCACCCACACATAGTCTTTGCCGTTGATGGTTTTTTTCTTCATGTTTGGATAAAAATCTACTAGCCACCTAAGCAATATTAAATCTATGGTGTCAAGTTTCAATACCTTCGTTTTCCCATTGTTTTTCGATACTTTTTGTATTTTTAATGCTGCGCCCTGGCTAAATCCTAAAAATGTATATTTCATTTTAAATCACCTTTCCAATTTGTTTCCTTTGATTAACCATACTACTATACGCCCATGCTAATTCTTTTTCGATATCATACGAATCTTCATCCAAAATTTTTTTGTATGATGCCGGATATGAATCCGAACAAACATCAGATTTATCTGATTTGGGTTCTGCGGATTTATTATTCTTATAGTGTTTGTTATCAGGTTTGAATATGGTTATAGCATCGTATTCTATTGATTTATCAAGAATATCTATCTTTTCTTGATAATCTCCGTCTGACCAATCTTCTAAATTTTTTAGAATTATTTTTGCGAATGCTACAGTTACATCCTTGTGTTTTTTATCTCTGATTTCAAATATCGCAAAAATCTTTTCTGCTATTGTTTTATCTTGCACATGGTTGATTACATAATCAATAGCAGCTCTGATTTGCTCTCTTTTGTTGTTTGTGTCATTTTGTGCCCCGGAGGTGGCACTATATAGTGTAGTGTCATTATTTGTATTTTCTGTAGTAATCTCTGGTATTGCACGCCAACTAGTTTCGCTCGAACGCAAATTTTTTACCTTCGAATGTATCTCATCCTGACATTCGAAGGTAAAATTTTTACTTTCGGTAACGACGGGCTTTGTTGGCATTTTATCGTCCAACCCATCCGTGATTTTATAACCATCAAGGCTGTACCCTTTTTCGTTCAAGTCATGATTGATTTTTTTAAAATTTACCCTGTATTGTTTCGTTTTATCCCATTTATACTTTGGGTTATTCCTTTCAAATAAATATCCCTGTTCAACCAATTTTGAAATATTATTCCGCATACACTGCCGCGATATACCTAGCATGGTTTCATCTACCAATTCTTCCGATTTTTTATATATCCA
>CAYUTE010000210.1:0-2163 GCA_964447545.1 uncultured Eubacteriales bacterium | reverse complement strand
TTTCTTCCAACGATGATATTGATTTCTCGATTATTCCCATTTTATGGGCAAAATATATGGCCTGGATAACAACTGTTAAAAGTATTCCTAAAAGTTCATAACTCATTATTTTCCCCACCCGCAAAACTTTTGATAATTATCTACACTATGCTTCATTATCCACCTTTTAAAAGAACTAACTCCACCCACTTTTAGGAGAGCATTGAAAATCAATGTTGACAAATAACGCTTATCACAAACAACATTGTGATGCTCGCACATATAATCATGAACCATTGCAGCAACTAAAAAGGTATTATCTGTATTTGAGCCAATTATTCTCCAAAAGAGTCTAGGAATGGAGGCCCCGTCAAAACAAAAATCTTTTGGAATAACGAAATAATAATTTTTAGTTTTATATTCAATTTTTATTTTTAAATCTTCCAAATTTCTATAAGGCTTTTTTAAAATATTCTTTTTTTCTTTATCGGTACAGCATGGGCTTATATACCTTTCAACAAAAACTGGATGATTACTAAAATAAATTGTTAAGTCATCATCTTTATACCATTCTAACATTTACATTTCCTTTTGATTATCTACAAAGGCGGGCACATTTTTGCTTATGTCAGAGGGCGCATTATCTGCATCCTGCAAGACAGCTTCGGGTATATCATCCTTAGCGGGTGTAGTTAGTTTAATATAATCTTTTGTGTCAAAAAACTCATCTAATTGAGCTTCACTAAAACCTAAAATGGCGCCGATTTGATTTATATAGGGGTTACCTCTGTAGAAATTGTTTGCTTTTAGTTCAATTTTTAAGGCCTTAATATCAAGCCCAACTGGCGGGTTTTGAGATACAAGCTCTAAAATGTCCTCAAAATCCATACCTTTTGCCCTGTAGATGGCCCGCTCAACATCTGCTGCGGTTAAAGATAGATTATTAAGCCTTGCGCGTTCTTCCTTTTGCTTCTTTTCTTCATATTCTTTAGTGTCGGCAAATTGAAAATCAACAATAGGCCTATTTGTTTCTTTAATTTTTAAGCCTTTAAATTGCGGCATAAATTTAAGTGTATTGATTAATTTTTTTTTATCTTCATCAAATAAAATTATTTTTTCTTCATTTTCTATATAAAACATTATTGCGCTCCTTCTGCATAAACAAATCTAAAAAAATTAGTCTTACCAGTCACATTATACCAAACCTTAAAAACATCTCCCTTTTTAACAGGTATAGTCATTGAAGCATTGTTATACATAACTGCTGTGCCACCTTGTTGTAATCCACAAGTTTGATTAGATATAGATGCTGCCCCTATATCGCCCTGGGCAAATGCTTTGCTAAAGCTTATATATCCATCTGCTGGCGCTATATATTCAGCGCCACTTTCGCCTAAAGTTAATTCAACACGCCTATTTGATGGCATGGCAGCATGTGCTGCTTGCGCTTCGTCAGTTTTTAATGCCAATGCACTTTGTAAATCAGTTTGGCTTGTAATATCCCCCGTTATGTCTCCCCATTTTATATCTTTATTATTGCCCCAGCCGACCCAATTTTGTGGATATAAATCAGGTTCTAGCCCTATATTATCATCTGTTAAAGATTTATAAATAAATCCTTTATAACTACAAAAACTAACATCTTTATAATAAACAGTGTTAGCATCCCATTCAGCTAGCCCATGTTGGAATAAATAAGCAAGTTGTCTTGTTTCAATATAATGCAATGAATTAGTTTCGGGCAAAAATGGAGCATAATCGCTTAATACTGCATCCTGGTAACCTTGGGTATAAGCTGGGTTACTCTGTAATGTTTCAACATCAGAAGATATAATGGGTGTGCCTGTTTTAGCTGTGCCAAACTCCACTAATTGGTCAGCAGGTGCTTCGCTTGCAAATATCTTTTGCGTTATACGTGTAAGTTTATTTGTTGCCATATATTAAACCTATATTAACTATGCTATATTTATATTTTAACACTTTTGATTTTATTAAAAAGACAGAACCAAATTTTCATGATTTAGAAACGTGCCTTCATTAGGCTTGTTTATTTTTGAAAATCCCGAAGCATAGTTGAGTGGTCTATCAAGCCTATTAAATCCGAATATTTTTGTAGGAATTGCAACTGATATGATATATTTTAAGCCTATTGCGATTGGGGCTTTAAGATAACCAAGTATATAT
>CAYUTE010000209.1:0-7017 GCA_964447545.1 uncultured Eubacteriales bacterium | reverse complement strand
CACGTGAAACACAAAGAAAACAAATCGAAAAGCATTCAGAAATGTTCCATGTGAAACATTGGACGATATCCCTAATTTAAGTAAAGTTGAGGTATAAGGAAATGAATGTATTAGTAGCGTGTGAGGAATCGCAGAGAGTTGCAACAGCTTTTCGGGAAAAAGGTCATATCGCATTTAGTTGCGATATTCAAGAATGTTCGGGAGGACATCCTGAATACCATATAAAAGAAGATGTTGCTAAGATAATAAACGGGTGTTGTACATTTTCAACAATGACCGGCGATGTATATACAATACCGTATAAATGGGATTTAATAATAGCACACCCACCATGTACTTTTTTAAGTAAAGCAGGTGCAAACCGTTTAACAATAAACGGAAAATTGCAAGAAAACAGATACAAAAAAGGTATAGAAGCTGCAAATTTTTTCAATCTGATATATAACGCAGATTGTGATAAAATATGTGTTGAAAACCCAGTTCCCCTGAAAATATTTGGCTTGCCTATATATTCACAAATTATACAGCCGTATATGTTCGGCGATGCATGGAAAAAAACAACTTGTTTGTGGTTAAAAGGATTGCCATTGCTTATACCTGATAATATTGTTGAACCTTTAGGTTTATGGATAAATGCAAGAACTGAAAATAAATATCCTAATAAAGGTGTAATAAATGCAAAAGAACGTAGTAAAACATTTCCAGGAATAGCAAGAGCAATGGCAGAGCAGTGGGGTGATTTATAATGAGAAAACTATATCAAGTAACAATCTACTCAACACCGATAAAAGGTGAAAACGGCATTTGTTATAACATTTATCCACAAATAAATGTTATAAAAGAACATGGCACATATTTTGATCGAGAAATCAAACAACCAGAATTAATACTATCTATGAATGTTGGTTTTATGAATATCTTGCCAATTATGGGGAAAAAACCTTGTAAGATATGTACGTACACATTTACCGATAAACAAACCGCTATGAGTTTGGTAGATGTTCTTAACGGAATAAAAGGAGAAAACAACAATGACTAAAGACTTTTTCAACCCCTCATTATACTACGTTGTAACAGTAGTATATCGTACTGATAACAACTATTCAATTAAAGGTGTAACAAAGCATTATGCTGTTGTAAATCCTTTTCGGATAGATAAAGTAATAGGTAAGCAACGAATAAGCTATTACTACTTTCAGGATATTAACAAAGCGTATGCGTTTATAGATGCGATCTCACAATAAAGGAAGGTGAAACAATAGCGGATATTACTAATAATATCCGCTATAACATTATATGGATAAAAACAAATTTTACAATGTTATGTTGAGCGGTGGCAAAGACAGTGTTGCAACAGCGTTATTGATGTTAAAATACGGATATAAATTCAGATTACACTATAGCTTTTTTTATTTTGATAAGTCAAGAAACATTCCTGCAACGTTACCGGAACATCATTTTTTCGTGGTTGAAAAAATCATACCGTATTTCGAGAATAAGGGGATTAGAACAATTATACATTGTCCTGAAAGCGATTACATAACGAATTTTTACAAAGTGAAAACAAGAGGGAAACACATTGGCGATATACTCGGGTTTCCATTACCAAGAGAGCATTGTTGTTGGTGCAACAGTAAATTAAAATTTAAAAATATTGATTTTGTGAATACTGTGATGGGTATTGCATATGATGAAAAAGAACGTGTTAACAGATTGATAGACAATATAAATAAATTTTCACTTTTGAATGAATTAGAAATAACTGAAAAAGAATGTTTTGATATATGCAAAAGTGAAAATTTGTTATCACCTATTTATGAACATGGACAAAGGGACGGTTGTTGGTTTTGTAATCAACAAAATATATCATCTTCACAATATATAAAAAACAATTATCCTGAATTGATCGAAGAGTTAATGAGAATTGAAAAAGATTGCAAATACGCATTTGCAAGAAATTATCAATCAGTGTCCGATTTTTTTAATAGAGAATATAAGAGGAAAAAACAATGAGTAATATAGATAATTTAGTCCGTACCGTAAACGAATACATCAAAGATATCTATAACATATTCGGCGCAAAAAGCAAAGAATATTCCAGAGCATTTCAACAGGTTCAAAGAACTATCCCTAAAGCTGTATTAGAGAGTAGTAAAACACGTGGCTACACATGGCAAGGAGATACACCGCAACAGCCCCTACAGCTATCACGTAGCAAGGCATTTGAACCAGCGTATGTTGATACTATCGAGAAGTTAAGAGGGCTACAGAGAAGAGCAGGAACGGCGAAACAGCAACGTGAAATATATAGACAAGTTTTCGGTATACGTGGCATTGAATATACAAAAGAAAATATAAAATCAGAAGCTGAAAAAGAAAAAGTAATGAGTGATAATATAATGGATTTATACGATGATTTAATGTCAAGCGAATATTTAACAGAAGACGAAAAAGGAATAATACACAATTTGCTTGTTAAAGATTATTTTCAGAATGATGAGTTAGAAAAGGCGTATACGGAGTTTAAAAAATATGAATCAATCATAGAGGAACGTAAACGCAAATATAATGATGAGTTAAAAAAGGAAAAAAGAGAACCGGCAACAGTAACAGAAATCGGCAAAGGGGTTGAGAACCTTGATGACCTCATGGGGAATTAAGATTGAAAATCAAAACGATATAGTTAAAGCATTGCATGAGATTTTCAAGAATGATATAAAAGTTATCAGCAACAGAAAAAGAAAATGCAAACGTGAGAAAAAATATTTATATTGTGGCGGTGGTTATGATACAGAGACAACAACAATAAAACACACTGAAACAATAAATAATATAGACTATATGCGCCCTGATTTTGCTTTTGTTTATCATTATCAAATAATGATAAATGGTGTTTATATATACGGCAGAGACTTTAATAAAATTGTTCCGCTGTTTGCAATGCTTGTTAAGCATATACAAGAAAATTATCCTGATACAAAGCTTATTATATGGGTTGCTAATTTGTCATATGAATGGGCATTTTTTAAACGTCAATTAGCAAGTATCGGAATTACAAAAATTTTCGCAAAGACGGAACGTAAAATTTTAATGGTTGAAATGGCTGATTGCATAGAGTTTAGGGAGTGTATCGGATTATTTGGAAACAGTCTTGCAAAAATCGCAAAAACATACACCAAAACACAAAAAGCAAAAGGGGACCTTGACTATAACAAAATCAGAACACCTGAAACAGAAATAACAGATACAGAAGAGGGGTATTGTTATACCGATGTAAAGATACTTGATGAACTATCATATATTGCTTTTGATATGTTCACATTAAAGTATCTTGACATACCGTTAACAGGAACAGGAATATTACGGCAGGACTGTAAGAAAAAGATAAAAAATATAAAGTGGGAATATGAACGTAATTTAAAGCTTATGCCGGAAAACGAAACAATATATAATATTTTTCGTCAATATCTATACGCAGGCGGTTACGCTCATAGCAATGTTGAATTTGCAGGAATTACGCTTGAAAATGTTATTTGCGCTGATTTGAAATCAGATTATCCGGCACAAATGAATCATAAAAAATTCCCGTCCGGTGAGTTGTTAGAAATAACTAACTTAAATGAATGTTATACCGATGATAATATATCATATATCGGTGTAGTTCGTTTATTTGGTGTAAATGCAAAAACAGCACATACGTACATATCAATGAATAAAATATTCAATCCGAAAGAAGAGTGGGTAGGTTGTATTTTTGACAACGGACGTTTAATAAAAGGTGATAATATTGTTCTTGTATTGAATGAAGTTGATTTAAAAGCAGTTGAGTTGATGTATAATATTGATAAAATGGTAATTGAGAGAGCATGGAAATTTACAAAACAAAGCACAATACCAAAATTTTTGCGGGATACTATGAACGAATATTACATAAAAAAAGAGGAATTAGGCAATAGCGGTTATAAAGATAAAATTGAATATATAGAATCAAAACGAAAAGTAAATGCCGTGTATGGAATGACAGCAACACGTTTATATTTGAACGAATATTATTTTGACGAAAAAGAAAAGGATATAAAAGAACGTGAGAAAACAGACTATAATACAGCACGTGAAAAAGTCTGGTTGAATCCTTATATAGGGTATTGGACAACATCATATGCACGTCTTATTATATGTTACTTTTGTTCAAAATTCCCTGACGCTGTTGTACAATATGATACAGATAGCTTGTATATAAGAGATTGTGAACAAACAAAAGATATTTTAGAGGAAATAGAAAAGTATAATATAAATATCAGAATGACAAATCATAAAACATTTGATGATAGAAATATGTTAAATATAGGTACATGGGAGTTATCAAAACCATACAAAAAATTTAAGGGTTTAGGTGCTAAACGATATATAGTTGAAAAACAGGACGGCACTATAAAACCTACTATTGCAGGATGCAACAGTCAATCCCTTGTAAAGTATTGCAATGAAAGAGGGCTTGACGTGTTTAATTATTTCAAGCATAATATGTTGTTAAGGTGTGCAGACAGCGACAAATTGACCGTTGATTATTATGACGGCGATATCATGCTAAAAAAAGTTACAGATTATAACGGTAATACATCTATTGTAGAGGTAGGGACATATGCCGCACTTTATGAAATACCGTTTAAAATGACATTAAAAGAGGACTATCAGACATTGATTAAAAGATGGAGGAAATACAATGATTTACTATGATGTTAACCCTATATTGAAAAAAGCAAAGGAAATTGACGTTCCAGCGGTTGCAATTTTCGGTGGTAAGGGAAACGGCAAAACTTATGGCATTATATTAAAATATCTAAAAGAATACATGGAAAACGGCAGACCGTTACGTTATTTAAGACGGTTCAAAGATTCAATAGCACCTAAAGCTATTTCAAGTTTATATCGAGCGCAAATACAAAATATCATAAATTTGTCCGGTGGAAAGTATAACTCTACAAAGTATGTAGGGAACTGTTTTTATTTGTGCAGACGTGAGGGTAATAAAATCGTTGAAAAAGATGATAACCCTTGTTGTATATGTTCGGCTCTGAATACAGTTGAAACATTTACGGGTGTAGATTACGGCGAATGTTCGGCAATATTCTTTGACGAATTTTTATCACGTGAAAAAGAATTAAAGGATGAGTTTGTTAATCTCATGATATTTCATGATAACTGCGTGAGAAATCGCACACATTATTATATACCCATGATTTTAGTAGGAAATACAGTAACAAGAAACAGCATACTTGCAACAGAGTTCGGCGTAAATCTGTATGAAATGAAACAAGGCGATATAACAGTGTGCCACAACTCTAAAAAAGAACCTACAGTTATATGTGAATATTGTGATACTGTTGACGTTATGGCGGATGCAGGAGAAAAATATTACTCACGTTATGAAAATGACCGTATAAAAATGATGTATACCGGAGCATGGAGCGTGGGAAGCTATCCTCATTTATCTGAATCGAAATATATTGACAACTCAAACGCTATATTTACATATCATATTATAGCACCGTCAAAGGACAGCCTATTAGCTGTTATATATAAATATAAATCGTGTGTTTATATGTACGTTCGTAAAAAAGAACCTAAAGAAAATGGAAACGTGATATTGTTAAACAAAATCACGCCGTTACAGAAAAATATGTTTAATTACTTTGATAGAGGAGTGAGGGCTATTGAATTATTTGGCGAAATGGTTGCACAAAATAGAACTTATTTCAGAACTAATGAAATCGGCGAACTTTTTAGAGATTTTCTGAAAAACTTCACCGGTGGGGAAGTATTAGCACAAAGATATAAATAAAAAATGTTCCACGTGATATTGTTTCACGTGGAACGTTTTATTATACGTATATGCCTGATTTTAACATATTCAAAAGTTCAATTCGTTCATTATCCGTACAAGGTATATCAGACAAATCAGCGTTGCTACATTCCAGATATCCGGAAAAATCTCCTACTTTGCCGGACGATATGCACATATTCCCGACAGTGTGCGCATATATATCAGGGTTAAATGTTCCCGGTGTAGATGCACGATAGAATATTAACCTTGCACGTCTATCCATGCCAAAGGCATTTAAAGCCGATGCAGTGGAAATATTTGTGGGTGTTGGTGCTGTATGTTCCAATGTATAATCAGCACTTACAAGATTATCTGCACTTGAAACAATGTTGAGTGCCGATGCAGGATTTGCAATTGTGCCAATTACAGAACCAACAAGACCATATGTCGCTTGCCGTTTAGATGCTTGCATACGTTGTAATGTATTCTGAAAATCACCTTGTGCAATACCTGAAAGTGGAATTGTATAGCCAATTTGACCCTCTACAGTATCAATTACAAGACTATCAAGGTATATTTGAGCGGTGCAACTGCCTGTTAAATAGTCGATTATGTATTCCAACGTAAGAGTATGGTTCATGAACTTTTTCAAATCAAGCGTATAATCACCAACAAAGGGAAGTTGTAAGACAGCAGTTGTAAACGGTTCATAATCCCGAAAATCATTGTAAACAGGTTGTATATTTATACTACCAAAGTTATAAAATGTATTAGCACTTCCCGGAAGTCTATAAGCTTGTAATGCATCCGTTGTAGGAACTTTAGTAACCTTTATACCACCTACATACACATCTTGTAAAATACCCTCGGCACTGCGTGGCAAGGGGAACTGCAACGCTGTTGTAATATAGTCTATAGGATTTTTGCCCTTAAAATCTTGTACAAACTGCTCCTGCGTAGGGGCGTATGCTGTATTTAAAAACTGAAATAATTGTGTAAACTCTTCAATTGTCATTTGGTAATATTTTGAACCGTGCCCATAAGAATACAAGTTACGTTTTGATGTTAAGTCTCCTTTATCATCTTCACTCATGCTTCCTGGTTTATAATTGTTTTCAGACATTGAAATCCATGACCATTGCTTCTGCTTCCTATTATTTAAACCTCTTGTATATTCACCGTGTGTTATTCCT